>CAJVZI010000036.1 GCA_913020665.1 uncultured bacterium
ACCTCCGACCGACTGATTACAAATCAGTTGCTCTACCAACTGAGCTACGGTGGCATTCACAAAAAAAAATGAAATTAGTTTTATTTTCTTTTATTTGTTTAACTAATCTTCATTATGCGAAGATATGATACCTTAGTGCACAGCCTCGCAATTTACCTAAGATTTATAAATTATATCAACAATTAAATTATATAATAAATTAATTTTTATTTTTTGGCATAGATATTGTTATCTAAATCTTTTTTAGCTTCTGACCTTCAGGAGTATCATCAACAATCCATCCTGCATTTTTTAAAGAGTCTCTAATTTTGTCAGACATGCTCCAATCCCTCTCTTCCCGGGCTTTTGCACGCTTATTAAGCATATCCTTGATTTTATCTGGTATAATTAATGATTCTATTTTTACAAAATCAAAAATAGAATTGAATATATTTAAAAAATTCCAAGCAGATGATATCTCTTCTGAGCTTAATGAATTATCTTTGATTTTTTTTGATTCAGACTTCATCCATTCAAAAAATATCGCAAGAGCTTGAGGAGTGTTTAAATCATCATTCATTGCATTACTAAAATCAGAATAGATTTGAGGCAATGAATTATCTAATGATATTTTTTTAATTTTTTGACTTAATAATTCATGAAAATCGGATACTCTTTCAACTACCTTGTCACTCTCATGTTTTTTATTGATTGAAAATGAAATTTTTGTCCTATAATGACCAGATAATAATTGGTAACGTATAGACTCTGCTGAGAAACCCTTATTTATTAAATCTTTGATGGTATAATAGTTACCTAATGATTTGCTCATCTTACCACCATCTACTAAAAGGAATTCAGAATGGAGCCAATAATTGACAAATGGCTTCCCTGTTGAGCATACTGATTGTGCAATTTCATTCTCATGATGTGGGAACATATTATCAATACCGCCACAGTGTATGTCAAAATGATCTCCTAATGCATCTATGCTCATAGCGGAACATTCTATATGCCATCCAGGACGACCTTTACCCCATGGCGCATTCCATACTATATCTCCATCTTCTTTTTTCCATCCTTTCCAAAGAGCAAAATCTTGCGGGGAATCTTTCTCATATTCATCATCATTTATTCTTTTAGTCTGCTTTTGACCCTTAATATTTAAATTTGTAAGGCAGCCGTATTCTTGGAAAGAATTTATATCAAAGTAAACTGAACCATCATTATCCTTATATGCAAAATTCTTATCTAATAGAGTTTGAATCATACTAATCATCTTGTCTATATAATCAGTTGCTCGTGGAAATTCATCAGCAGGAATCATTTTCAACCACTTTAAGTCCTCCATAAAACACGATGTATAACGATCAGTTATTATATTTAATGCAACACTTTCATCATTTGCTTTTTTAATTGTCTTGTCATCGACATCTGTGATATTCATAATATGTTTTACATCATAACCTAGATGAATAAGCCATCGTTTTAAAAGATCTTCAAATATAAAGGTCCTAAAATTCCCTATGTGTGCGTAATCATATACTGTAGGACCACATGTATATAGTCCTACATAACCATCTCTAATTGGCTCAAAACTTTCTTTCTCTCTTTTATAAGAATTATATAAATGCAATTTCATTTAAATACTCAGCATTATTATTTTTCTTATTAAACCTTCGAAAGAAACCCCCTTAGCATTTGCAGACTTTGGAACTAAGCTAGTCGATGTCATACCGGGCAATGTATTCATTTCTAAAAAAAATGGTACTTCATTATCGTCAAGTATAAAATCCGCTCTTGCATAAACATTGCATCCAAAATGATTGAAAAGTAATTCTGTATCATTTTGAATCCTCAATCTAGTATTATCTTTTAAGTTAGCTGGGCAAATGTATTCACTTAAACCAGGGGTATACTTGCATTCATAATCGTATATTTTATGTGATGGCTTTATTTCCAATACTGGATATGTTTCATTGCCAATAATAGGTATCGTCAATTCTCTTCCTTTTATATATTCTTCAACAATTACCTCTTTCCCATATTGGAATGCTTTTTCAATCGCTGGTAATAATTCAGATTCATTAAAAACTATTGATAACCCAAAAGTGCTACCTTGCTCATTTGGTTTTAACACAAATGGCATTTCAATTGATATAGAATTATTTTTATCGTGTAAAAGCTGCCATTTTGCAGTACTTACTCCATTTTCTTTGGCGATTTCTTTACTTTTGGCCTTATTCATGCATAATGCAGATGAGAAGGAATCTGAACCGGTATATTTAATTTGATGATTATCCATCCAAGCTTGAATTCTTCCATTCTCGCCGATACCGCCATGTAATGCATTGAAAATAATATCTTGCTCTTTCATATTATCTAAATATGATTCGAAGTCATGTTCAAACTTAATTTCTGTTGAATTATAACCTATCCGCTGGCATGCTTCCATAACTGCTTTACCAGTAGATATAGAGACATCATGCTCCTCGCTAGGTCCTCCCATCAGGACACCTACTTTTAATGGCATAATTTTTCTACTCCATGAGACAGGTCCTCAACAATATACGTTGGCATCTCATATTCGAGTAAATTACTCATTGTTTCTTGGCCACGGCCCGTGAGAACCAACATTGTATCCATCCCCAACATTTCTCCAGCTCTTATATCATCAATTGAATCACCTATCATTAAACAATCCATTAATAAAAGGTCGTGGTCTAGCTCAGCCTCCAGAAACATGCCTGGACCAGGTTTACGTTTTTCTGTAGCCTTATCTGGGTGGTCAATACAAACATATATATCTAACAAGCTAATTGAATTATCTTTAAATATTTTTTTAATGTATCTATGAATCTCTTCTAGATCATCAGGTTTTATTAAACCTCTGCTTACCCCAGATTGGTTAGTTACAATACAAAATCGATTTCCTTTGTTAGCAAGTTTTAATAATGCCGGAATCGTAAAATGAAAAAATGAAAAATCATTAATTGAACTAATATATCCAGGGTCTGGGTTTAATGTCCCATCTCTATCTAAAAATATGCAATCGTATTTCTTCATTTAATTGGCTCAATTTGCTTTAATTCATTTAATCTAACATTTCCAATTAAAAAATAGAAAAAACCTATAATAGTAAGTGGAAAGTAAGCAACTGCATGCGAAACAATAGCGTAATTCAAAGCCATTTCACTAGTAATACCAAAAACTATCATCAAACTATATTTTATTCCTGCATCGTAGGTGCCTGCTGAACCAGGAAGCGCAGGAATTCCAATTGCAATACTTCCTAAAAATAATATAATTCCGGTATCAACAAAACCCAATTTTAGACCACATGCATGTATTAAAATCATAGTTTCAATAAAATAGATAGACCATAAAAATAAACTTGAAATAATAATTGCTATAAGGTCATTTGAACGATTAAGTATTGCTAAACCATCAAATAAATTATTAATGGATGATAAAATATTTTTACCAGTTTGTGAACGAAATATTTCAAATTTTTCTATACTTCGCATCCATGAATACTTTACTGCTGTAAATAGTAAAAAAATAATTACAATAGTTATTCCCATGAAACCAAATGCACCATACTTGATATAACTATCATTAAATGGAAACCAAGGAATCAGTAATGCAAAAATTATAATAACAACAATAATATCTAATATTCTTTCAATAATTACAGTACCAAAAGCCTGCATTAATTTTATATTATTTTCCTTTGTTACGTAATGTGCTTTGAGCAATTCGCCTAATCTGAAAGCAAATACACCGTTACCAAAATAACCAATCATTGTTGCACCAAAAACTGAATTCAATGAGATATGACCAAATGGTCTTATTAATAGCTGCCAACGGAAAGCCCTTACGACACAACTTAGAATTAATAAAAAGCATGCGAGGATTACGCTATTGATTTCTACAAGCATTAGGTGATGCATTAATTGGTCAATGTCTTCACCTTTGAACGCAAACCACAAGCCAACTCCACTTAATAGAGCAGCAATAAGCAATTTAAAATATTTATTCACGTAAATCTATTTTTTCATATTCACTTGTATCTATGAATGGGGCCTGTTTCTTATGGCCTTTTTCAATAGAGTTAATCTTAATTACGATCTGACCGTCGCTATAAGATTCTAATATTATCTTTTTTGGTTCACCAGTTGCAGGTAGGACCCATAGTGTACCTTTAATATCCCATTCACTCAATTTAAAAGGAATTTTATAACCATTTTTTTCAAAGACCACCTCTCCTATCTCAATCCCATCTTCGTTTCCAGATAATATATCAAGAACTGATATTTCATTTTCTATGTTCATATCATAGATTATCTGTTTTGTGGTTTTATTTATGGTAGTAATCAATCCATTATTATATGTAATGCGTTGATCTTTTGAGTCAAAAGAATAGTGCGTATCACTAAAATAATATAAAGATCCATCAGATTCAAAATAACTACCTGATTGTTCTTGAAAAAAATGTATATCTAGTATTCGACCACCAACAATACTCATATATGATTGAAAATCTTTATATGCACTTTTCTGAGATAATAATAATTCAATCAAAAAGAAGAAAATAACATTTTTCACAAATCATGAGTCCCGAATCATTTCTAGATAAGTTTCATCAACTAAAACCTCCCTAGCCTTACTCCCCGTGAATGGGCCAACTACTCCCGTCTGTTCCATCTGGTCTATAAGTCTTGCTGCTCTTGAGTATCCTACTTTAAGCCTACGTTGCAATAGCGAAATAGAGCCCTGCTGATGAGTGACAACTAATGCAACTGCTTCATTAAATAATTCATCAGTACCACCATCACCACCATCACCACCAAATTCTGAGACTTGTGATTCTCTAACTGAAGGGAGAACCAACTCATCGGGTTTTGGTTGCTCTGATACATGCTTCATCACTGCTTCAATTTCTTCGAGGGACAAAAATGCATTATGCATTCTATATACATCTGAACTTCCAGTACCAAGATGAAGCATATCACCACGTCCAATCAATTTATCTGCACCAGGCTGGTCTATAATTGTTCTTGAGTCGATCTTACTTGCAACTTGAAATGCAATCCTTGATGGGAAATTAGCTTTTATTACGCCAGTAATGACGTCAACTGATGGACGCTGTGTGGCTATTACTAAATGTATGCCAACTGCACGAGCCAGTTGAGCTAAACGTGCAATAGGCGCTTCTACATCTTTCGCCGAGAGCATCATTAGATCTGCGAGCTCATCAACTACCAATACGATATATGGCATTATAGGTTCATTTGAATCCTTCATCTTCTCATTATATTCGCTTATATTTCTAACGATAGCATCCGCAAGAACATTATATCTTCTATCCATCTCCTTTTCTAGTGCTCTCAATGCCAGGATTGCATTGTCTACAGATGTTACTATTGGCTCAGAGATATCTTCCATTTTTAATAAATGATATCCTTCTAATTGCTTATATAATGTCATCTCTACTTTCTTTGGATCAATCATTACAAACTTTACCTCCTCGGGGGTAGAGCTGTATAGAATGGAGCAAATAATAGTATTTATACAAACAGACTTTCCTGATCCAGTTGTTCCAGCAATAAGCAGATGAGGCATTTTTGATAAGTTTAATGTACTTATCTCCCCAGATGTTGTTTTTCCTATTGCGAGTGTTAAAAGAGAGTTTGCTTCCGCAAATTCTGGACTATTCACTACTGATTTAAAATATACCGTAGCTGGATTACGGTTTGGAATTTCAATACCTACAGAAGATTTACCAGGAATGGGAGCTATTACCCGGACACTGCTAGCTTCCATTACTCTTGCCAAATCATCTGATAATTGAACAAATTTATTTACCCTAACACCTTCGGCAGGTTCAACCTCAAATAAAGTGATAATTGGTCCAGGGTGAACATTAACAACCTTACCTTCCACACCAAAAGTGGCCATGGATTGCGTTAAGTAATTCGCCCTCTCTACTAATTCATCTCGACTTAAATTATCAGATATATTTACAGGGTCATCTAAGAGGTCGGAAGAAGGTAATTGGTATTTACGTTTTGGTTTTTTTCTTTCTGCAACTTGATCAATATCTACTTCCTCTGTTTCAATAACCTCCTCTATATTTAATTCTTCACTACTAATATTTTCATCTACGATATTTGTATTTGTTTCGCCTATTGGTTCTTCTGTTAATATAGATTCACTATCTAAATCATCATCACTTTCTTCACTTGATTGTTCAGTATCTGTTTGGTCCACTTCATCTTCATATTTATTATCATCTTCTGTAGAGCCAAGATCTATTTCTTTATGGCCTTCACTAAGTTTTTCTTCATTAGCATCATTTTTTGATTCATCTCTTTCTTTTTGGACATCTATTTTTGCTTTAAGCTCTTGAGTATGTTTGCGTTTTGCTTCTTCTTTTTCTTTTTGGTCTTTCCTATCAGATAGATCTTTTCTCCAAATGTCCCATTTTTCTTTAGCAATAAGAAAAGGTCCATAATAATCAAGATCAAAGTATCCTCGAATCAATATTAGATAGCTAGATATAATGAATAAAAATGTTCCCCATGTAAATAGCCAATCAAGTAAAAACTGTCCAACAGCACCCCCGACCCAACCTGAGTGAGACCACCTATCAGGCACTTCATTTCCTAATACTATGTTGCTGATAACACCTATTGTAATGGAAATAAGCACCATTGTACCTAACCCATATAGTGAACCACGAATAAGTTCTTTCAGACCCTTTTTTGCAAATAAGAACCAGCCCCACGTAAGTCCAAGTAATGGTAGGATGATGGCAGCATAACCAAAGCCCTTCTTAATAAAAATATCAGAAGTTAACACCCCTAAACGGCCCATTGGATTTTCTACTTTAATGTCCTTGAAAAAGACAATGGATGGTTCCTCATTAGGATTATAGCCGGTTATACTGAGTAAAATAAAAACAGCTAGTGCAATTATGAGGATACCGAGGATTTCTAAACGACGTTCATTGTCCATGAATTGTACTTATGATATGTGGAATTAGCGATACCGATTATACGATTTTTTGTCCTATTAGTAAAAAGGAAAGTCAAAGACATTATATATGGTAATAAAATGATTTCCAATTCAATACATCAAAGAACCTTTTTTATAAAATGGAGGTTTTATGATCACACCTTTTTTCATTTTACCTCTAATATCAACATGAATATCTATGCCAGCTTCCGTATAAGGAGTATTTACATAACCAATTCCTATACCTTTTCCTAATGACGGGCTCATAGTACCACTCGTTACCTTCCCTACTAATTCATTATCTATGTAGATTTGACACCCAGACCTTGGTATAGCTTTCTCGGTCATCTCTATACAGACCAAACGCCGTTCAACTTTTTTCTTCTTTTTAATGATAGCATTTTTTCCAATAAAATCCTGTTTCCCCAATCTTGTTATCCAACCAAGGCCTGACTCGATTGGATTAGTGGTCTCATCAATGTCATTACCATATAATGGGTATTTCATTTCCATCCTTAGTGTGTCTCTGCAACCTAACCCGACCGGTTCAATACCATACTCCGACCCCGCATCTAAAATAGAATTCCATAGATCAACAAGGAAATTAGTATTTGCATAAATTTCGTAACCAAGCTCACCAGTATATCCCGTTCTTGATATTATGGCTTCGTATCCATTTATTTTTCCATTAATAAAATTATAAAACTCTACTGAACGCAAATTATTATCTGTTAACATTTGTAAAACTTCACGAGATCTTGGACCTTGCACTGCAATAAGACCCATATCATCGCTTATATCTTCTAAATGAACATTGCCTTCACAATTTTTCTCAAGCCATTTTATATTTTTTTCTCTATTTGATGCATTAACCACCATCATATAGTGATCTTCTTGCCTATATACTATGAGGTCATCTATAATTCCACCATCGTCATAACACATAGCAGAGTATTGCGCCTGGCCAACATTTAATAATTCTATATCGTTAACTGTGACCCTCTGAAGGAAGGATAAAGCATCATTACCTGAAATAATAAACTCACCCATATGACTCACATCAAATAAACCTACTTTAGATCTAACTATCTCATGCTCATGGTTAATTCCTGAAAAATGTGTTGGCAGTAAATAACCACCAAAAGATACCATGTGCCCGCCAAGAGATATATGAGTGTCATATAGTTTTGTTTTTAAATCACTCATTATTCCTCTATCCATGCCTTCAACAGAGCAAGGCCTTCTTTAATATCACTATTATTAATTCCAGAATATGCTAGGCGTATATATTGGTCTGTTTCATTATTCTTAGGTTTTCCAAAATGATTTCTAGTGCAGAATGAAACCCCAGTAGCTTTCAATGCTTTAATTCTAAAAGCATCTAAATCATTGCAATCTTTGCTTTCCATTACGCTAGTTATATTGGGAAACAGGTAAAAAGTACTATCTGGTTTTGGAACATTTATTCCCTCAATAGAATTAAGACTTGCTATACACAAATCCCTCCTATCTTTTAGCTCACTTAATATTTTTTCTGAATACGGACTTGAATCTTCAAGTGTTTCTGCCAAAGCATGTTGAATAAAATGATTTGTACAGGACTCGTCATTGACATTAAACCTTGCAATTTGCTCAATGATCTTTTTTGGACCTATGGATGCTCCAATACGCCAGCCAGTCATTGCAAATCTCTTTGAAAATGTATATAAAATTATCGTCCTTTCTTTCATTCCAGGAATGTTAACAATTGATAAAGGAGATTCATCATTATATCGTATTTCATAATAAGCATCATCGCTTAAGACCCAAAGGTCATTTTCAATTGCAAGTTCTGCCAATGCTTCCATCTCATCAATACTAGATGAAGCACTCAATGGATTCTGATAATTATTATAAATAAAGGCAGTTGTTCTATTTGTTATAGATGACCTTAATTTTTCAATATCAATGGCAAACCCTGTTTCTGTCTCATCATAGGAATATGGTATAGGAATTCCTCCTTGATATCGAATCTGTGATTCATAAATTGGATAACCAGGGTTAGGATATAATACTTCATCACCCTCATTCATGGTCGTTGCAAGAAATTTCCAAATAGTCGGTTTACCACCAGGTTGAATTACCACATTATCAATATTATACCTGACCCCTCTTTTTGAACCCACATCATGAGAAAGTACATCACGTAATTCTGGAACCCCTTTGGAATCACAATATCCATTTTTTTTATCATTTAGATATTTTATAGTTGCTTCACGAATATTTTCAGGTGTCATTATATTGATGTCACCTAGATGAAAAGGAAAAACCTTATGACCCTTTTCACTCCAAGATTTTGCTTCTGCAGATACAGCAAATGCTGTTTCTGTCCCTAATTGATTTAATTTCTTGTTTAGTTTCATTAGGACATTAGTATTTTTAATGCTTTTTTAATTACTACTTCTATCTCACCACCCATCTCACCTTTTTTATCTAACTCACTACATGCTTTTTTTGCATAGTTTTGTTTATAGCCAAGTGAGACAAGAGCATTTACAACATCATTATATAATGGAGTATTAGGGTTTTTCTCCTCATTAAAACCAAGTGATGAGTCATCGTCTGATTTAATAAATTTTTCTTTAAGTTCTATAATTATTCTCTTAGCAGTCTTTGACCCAACTCCTGGAACGCTTGTTAGAGCAGCAACATCTCCATTAATGACCTTATCTTTAAGTTGACCTGGCTCAATCCCTGATAATATCGTTAAAGCAAGCTTTGGCCCAATGCCACTTATCGATATCAACAAGCTAAAAGTATTTCGTTCTACTGGATCAATAAAACCATAAAGGTCCAATATATCTTCCCTTACATGTAAATAAGTAAGAACATGAACATCTTTACCATTACTAGGCAATGATTCAAGTCCGTTGATGGACATTTTAAGTTTATACCCTACACCGCCTACAAAGATTATCGCATGCGTCAGAGATTTTTTCTCTAATATACCTTTTAATTCATCTATCATAGGAATCTTGCCTGGTTTATATAACATAAACCAACTGCCATGGAATCTGAAATATCAAGAGGTTTGGGTGGCTCTTTTAATTTCAAAATCTTTGTTACCATATAAGCAACCTGTTCTTTTGATGCCGCACCATTGCCACAGACAGACATCTTTACTTTTCTTGGAGCAAACTCAAATACAGGTATATCAGCTTGCGCAGCTGATAAAATGATTGAGCCTCTTGCCTGTCCCAAAATCATTGCTGATTTTACATTTTTACTATAAAAAGCATCTTCCACTACTATCACGTCCGGCGAAAATTTATCAAGAATCTTATTAACCTCTTCAAATAAATAATTTAATCGTTTTGGAAGGGTATCTTTAGAATTTGGTTTTATGGTTCCATACGCAGCTAGACGTACTTGATTCTTTTTAGATTCTAAAATACTAAATCCTGTGACACCAAGTCCCGGATCTATACCTAGCACTAGCAATACTATAACCTATTAAAATATTTTCTAATTAAAATCAAAATTTGAATAAAGTTTATTAACATCCTCATTATCTTCAAGGGTATTTAAAAGATCAAGTGCTCTATCTGCTTCTTGTCCATCAAGTTTTTGAAATGAGTTTGGGACCATATCTATCTCAGCAGATATAATATTATAACCTTGAGATTCTAATGCATCTCTGACCTTCATTAATAATTCTGGTTTGGTTGAAATGATGAAAATATCATCATGTGTTTGAAAATCTTCCGCTCCTGCTTCCAATGCAGAGTCAAATACAATTTCTTCATCATTTGATTCACTTGATACAATTATTTGACCTTTTTTATCAAAAATCCATGAGACACTTCCGCTCTCCCCAAGATTACCTTTATACTTCGCTAATAGGTGTCTGATATCTGCAACTGATCTATTTTTGTTATCAGTAATTACATCCATCATAATGGCGACGCCACCCGGACCAAACCCTTCATAAGTGATTTCTTCATATATTACACCATCCAATTCACCAGTCCCTTTTTTTATAGCTCTCTCGATCTTATCACTTGGCATATTATTTGATTTTGCATTGGAAATCGCTTTTCGCAATCTTGGATTAGCATTTGGATCTCCACCAGCTAAACGGGCAGATATTGTGATTTCTTTGATTATTTTGGTAAAGATCTTTCCCCTTTTTTGATCTTGCGCACCCTTGCGGTGGCGAATATTTGCCCATTTGCTATGTCCTGCCATAAATATATTGTTTGATGAATAAAGAAACTACCTAGATCGTTTATCCTCTATCTTATTGATTTTTATCCTGTAATGACATACTTTGATCGATCCTACTTTTTACAACCCAGATATTCTTATATCCTTTGTTTCTTAAATCTTTTTTAACATCCTCTGCCTGTTGCTTGGTAATATAATTGCCATAACGAATTTTATATAGTGGTGCTTCAAAGATCATATATAAAGAATCTGAAAAACTTTTATTAAATTTTTTCAGAACTCTATTTGCCTCATCAGCAGAAGATGATTCAAATATTTGCAACCTGAATCCTTCCCGAGTTGAAACTTGTATATTTTTTAAAGAATCCAGTATCTTCAGTTGAGAAGTCCCAAAAACCTTATCTAGGACCTTGGGTGTATATGGAATTGAATCCCTAACCTTACTCATATCAAACCAGTAGAGGGAGTCTTGTGCATTCAACAAACCCTTTAGAGTTATTATTATTATTGCTATTCTCATCTTAAAATGCGTATTGATTCATTTGGTACCCATCCTTTCTTGCCATCTATCAAAATTATCTCTGTCCAATCTTTTTGGGTATTAGATACATCGGCAATACTACCTTCATTGATTCTAAAAAGGATAGTTTTATTTCCATAAAATGGTCCAGAATATGCATCTACTCCATTTCCAATAATAACTGCTGTATTAGTTCTTTTTTCTTGTAAGTATTTATCTAATGCAATGATATGAGTAATCAAAGTCAAAACTATAAGAACATTTAAGGTCATTGCAACTAACCTACCTCGCAATACTGCAAATTGCATGCATAAAAGCCAAAAAGCTTGTGTAAATAGTATTATGCTTCCAAATAAAAACCACTCACTAAGTGTCAAATAAGATTTAATAGTGCGGTATATTTTTAAAATCCTTGCAGGAGGTGGAAGTTCAATGCGATCAACTCTGCGAGCATTTGCTAATGATAAATTATGTATAGAATCTTTGTTCCGTGGATTAAGATAGAGTGCATTCTGATAAGCCCATATTGCCTGGCCAATATGGTGCATTCGATAATAAGCATTACCGAGATTATAATAGATATCCGCATTTTCATATCCAAGAGCTATAATACTTTCATATGATTGAACTGCATCAACATATTTTTCTTTTAACATTAACTGATTTCCTTGTAAAAAAAGGTCATTAGGTACGTCTGATATACCATATGAAATCATCATGAAAATAAAAATATATTTTTTCATGATAGATCTTTGTCTACTTGCTTTATGATTTCTAGCATTTCTTTTTTTATTGTACCCTCCCTTTTAATAGCATCAGGAGAATATTTTCCTGCATCACATACAGTTAATATTTCTTTTACTCGATCTATTATTTTTTGCTCTAATCTATTATTTAATATCATTTCAACCGATGCTGGATCTAGGTTATTGGTTTTCAAAGAACATTTATCTTTGAGATATTCATAAAATGCTCTACTTGCTGTTTCAAATGGATCATGATTGATTGACCTCAAGGTTTTTATGCTCTTGCGCAGTGCTCCTCTCACTTGCCTATTACTTTCAGTAGCTATACGATATCCCATGAATTTTGATAGTAACAGTGGAGAAATAAACATAATAACTGAAGAGATATAGATTAAAATAATTAAGGTAGTTTTATTACTATTTTTACTTGGTAAAATTTTCGTATCAGTACGGATGAATCTGATATCCTGTCCTAGCAATTCTACTTCACGCTTTGTCAAACTACCGTTATATACATTATCTATCTCACTAGGTGCAATAGATAATTGAATAGGATCGGTGCTTATACGCTTCCAAGATTTAATACTAGGGTCATAAAATGACATTTGTACTCGAGGAATTACTATAACTCCTGCTTGCCGTGGAATTAATATATATTCCCATTTTTGTATTCCGGTTAGTTTATTCCTAAATCCATCTTTATCAAAACTATCCGATGGTGGAAAAGCCTCAACTCCATCAGGAAATTTTATATCTGGCAATGAGAAAAGACCAATATTACCAGTCCCTTTAAGTGAAATAGTGAATGAAAGACCCTCATTCACTTTTCCATCTAATCTGTCAACCTCCGCATTCATTTGAAAATCACCAACTGCCCCTGTGAAATCAAAAGGACGAGGTTCAGGGAATGATTCTATGAAAAGCGTTTTCTCCTTTGACCGTAATATTTTTGTTTTAGTTTCTGAAAAAAACGAGTCAAAGAATGGATCAAAGAATGGATCTCTTCTCCTCTTTTTTTTCTTTACCTCCAGTTGGACTTTCAAAGATATAGGGGGAATTTTATGTTCATCTGAGGATATTGGGAATAGTGCTCTCTGACCAAGGTTCGCAACTTGATACTTGACACCATTTAAAACCTCCTCTTGAGCCTGAAATTTTAACTGCTGAGGTGTATATATTTCCTCTGCCCAAAATCCTTTGAAATCAGGCATTTTAAATTGATCAATTCCAGCTATATTTACGTTGGGTTCTTTATATAATTTATAAGTCAAAGTAACTTGCTCACCTATGCATACTTTTTCTTTGTCCAATTCTGCCACAATAAATACTGTATTTTGCTGAAGGTCTCCTGTTTTCATTACTTCTATAGGTATGGACTTACCTTTAAAAGACCTATTACCAACTGTGCCTGATAATGGTGGAATTGAAAATTTTCCACTACGAATGGGTGACAATGTCCATGTTAGCGTTTTTGTACTAGCCATTCTTCCATTTATCCATTGAATATTTGTTTGCTGAGAAGGACCACTAATGATTTCAAAATCCTTTTCCAGTGGCCCTAGGTCTACTTGTGCAAATTCCTCTCCTCCAGTAACCTCAATACTTAGGGTTAACATATCACCCTCTAATAATTTATTACGATCAATAGATATCTGTATTGACTGAGCAATACCTATAGAGAGACCAATTAGAATTGTGAGTAAAACTTTCACCAGTCTTTTTCCATTTTACGAGACCTTGCTTTTTTTATTTGACGTTTTTGATTGATCTTCTCCTGATCTTTGAGTGCATTTAAAATTGCTTCTGCTTGTATCTGTTGATCTGTTTTTTGCTCATCGTCTTCTTTTTTATCCCAAGCAACATCTAGGTCAATATCTACAATACTTTTTGGCATAGATGGAATTAAATTAGTTATACTACTGCTCAGTTTATTTAATATTGTACCTTTTCCGCCTAATAAGCTGTTATATGAACTATTAATATCAGCCGCAGTAGTAGATGCATTCTTATAAGTTACATCCGATATAAAACCATTGAAACCGCCGTCACGGGTTATAAAAACATCACCGCCATTTAATTTAGGAATATTTTCTAATATACAACTGCGTTTTAATTTACCATTTAAATAAACATCTAATGATTTATTATGTAAAACTATTACTAAATTAACCCATCTTTGAAGTGGAACATTAACAATATCACATGTTTTATCTGGTGTATCTGTAGAAGATGGTTTCATACTTGTACCACAACAATGAGCACCTGTCTGTAAATGTTTACGGTTTGTTGAAGATCCGGCACCATCGTCAATACGACTGTGCCACTCATTTGTTTTACCACATATTGAATTACCTGTTTGCGGTATAAATAAATTAGTATTCAGTTCATCTTTTAACATCGGTGGTCCTGGCAAATACTTATTCGTGTCGGTTGAGCTATCTAAATATTGCCATAAATTACATTTATTATCTTTGATCGTAAATGCTCTGCACCCGGGATTATTACTGCAATATTTTAAACATTGATCTGACCCCTCATCAGGGTAGTTAGGACTAAGCGGTTGATAAGAAGCAGAATCGTGAAACGTCTTATTAGGATAACTCTTTAATGGTGCTTTTAGAACATTAGCTACATGTTTACCTTGATACCATCCAATCACATTAGGATTCATACTACTTGATCCAGAACTGGTCCAAGCTGGACAACATACATTATGTGAGTTTTTATCTGCTATAACTTCATCTTTAGTACAAACACGTAAATAACCGGCGTCTGTACATTTTTTTTGCGCGTCAGGTAATGATGTAATTGGACTTTCATTATTATTGCAATTAACTGTTTTTTGATAACCATCTGTTTTATTATGTGTATCCATTCTCACCATAATATTATTGTTTTTAGGATATAGCCATATTCCCGGAGAAACAGACGTTAAATCAGAATCCCCTATATGTAACACATGCTGTGGTTGGCTTGTATTAATTCCCCAATCCTTTACATATAACCATAGTCCTAATGTAAATTCATGACCTATTAAAGATTTTTTAATAAGACCATGGTGCAACTGTA
>CAJVZI010000037.1 GCA_913020665.1 uncultured bacterium
CACAGTTGGGGCATGCTCTATGAGGCATTTTTTTTGAACCACATTGAGGGCAAGTGGTGGTTGCTACAAGTCCAGATTTGTAGTGTGTTCTTCTTTTGCGACCTCTTGATTTAGATTGTCGTCTTTTTGGCAGTGCCATGAATTCTCCTTAATCCTCTTTTACTTTAAAATCTTTTAGTTTATCCCAAACTGTATTTTTTTTATCTATTCTGCAGCTACATAATGATTTATTCTTATTTATCCCACAAGTAGGACATAATCCCTCACAATTTATTTGACAGAGAGGATTTATAGGTCTTTCTAGTGCAATTAGATCTGCAATCAAATTATTTAAATCTAGGTATTCTTCATTCTCATCAAAGTATACAATTTCTACGTCATTTTTATCAGGTGAAATTTCCTTATAATTGGATAAAATAATTTGAATCGGCAATGTAAGAGGTGCTGGAATCTTAACCAGGCAACGAACACATGCATATTCGATTGCTGTTATTAACTTACCAATCATTTCAAAGCCTTTCTGATGTTTTTCTACTGAAAGATTGCATTTGATAAAATGATCACTAAAAATTGTACCTCTACTTGGGAGATTATCTACAGGAATGTCAAAGAACTTATCTTGAAAGCCCGAATATATATCCGATATTTTCAATTTCATTTACAGTCTTAAAATTTACTGGATTCCTGAAAACTAACCAAGAGAGAACCCAAACCAAAAGGTTCCTATTTTGTATAATTTTTATAGAAAGATAATATACTATTCATCTTCTTTATTAGGGTTATCATCTGTTCCATCTAATCCATTAGTATTAGAATCGTCCTCTTTTGAAGTCGATGAGGTATCTTGTTCGTCAATATCTTCATCTTCAAAAGTGAATTCATCTTCGATCTCATCTTCGATCTCATCTTCATCTTTTCTCTGCAAAAGATCATCATCATCTGATTTTTTCTTAAAAATGATAAACATTATTGTTTCACCTACTGAAATAATTGATAATCCATACGATAAAATTGAAAAACCAATCAATAGATATGATATCGACAATAGGGTAGATGCAATAGTTTCAGTACCGGACATTGTGGTAGGTAATATTGAACAGTTTGCTGAGAAGATAGATGGGACACTGTAATAAAGTCCAAACCAACCTGCAACTTCATTTCTAATACATGCGATAGTTTCACACATCCATTGTGGACATACGAGCGAAGATGCATAGCTAGTCATATTTGCAAGGGTTGCATCCATGAACCACTCACATCCAAAGATATAATTAATAAATCCAACACCATTTATTGCGAACCAAGAAAATATTTCCATCCCAATAACTAAAAGTGGGAATAATAAGATATTATATACAATAACTCTCCAAGCATTTCCTGCTGTGATTGAATAGGAATTGAAAACAGTTCCCATCGTATCTTCCTCATAAACGCCTACAATAGATGGAGTGTATAGAAAGGAAACAAATAAAACAATTAAGCTATATATTGTAAAAATGGAACCAAATAAATAAAGAAGATAAGGTACTGCAAATAGAAATTCTCCTAAGTAAGGAATAGAGCATGCCAATGCAAATAAGGTGGCAAATAAAATGAAAAAAACAATGATCAAGGTAATTGCAACTGGAGAAAAAACTATAGCGTGCCAATGTCTATGCACGTATGACCAAGCATCACTAGCAGAAAAGAAGTCATTACCTTTCAATTGCTTCAATGTAACACGACTTACAGCAGTAGATGAAAAAAGAATTGCAATAACCCATGCTATGATTCCTAAATAATAGAATAGCCAGCTATACCATTCAGCTTCATTACCATATAGGCAAGGATATAGACCATATTGGGATATAGCATTCCCAATCGTGATTCCGGCTAAGTAAAGAGAAAGATAACTAAAAACCCAATATGTGATGAAGCCTGCGATATTACCAATAATCAATATCCAGATCTTTTTCCCACTCAGAGCAAGGCGTGGCGCTCGTAAAATATCTCGGTAATCATAATAAAGATTGAATGGACCCATAAAATTTCTCCTTCTACTGTTCTTTTCTAACGAAATCTACCCAAGTATTCATCTTTAACTTGTCAGATAGGTCATTAGCAGCAACTTTAGCGCTATTGTAATTATCATAACTACCAACTCTCACCCGGTACCAGATTTCATCAGAATTAAAAACAACTTTCTGAATATATGAGTCATAACCTTGGTTAATTAATTTTTGCGAAAAAATTTGAGCATCTTTTAGCATCTTTTTTGAGGTTATTTGAATTGTAAATCGGTCTGTCATAGCAGCAATAGACGCACCATTTTTAGGGGAGAGACTTTTAATTTTATTAGATACAACCGGATCTTTAATTCTTGCTACTAATTCTTCGTCTTGATCTTCTTCGTCTTGATCTTCTTCGTCTTGATCTTCTTCGTCTTGATCTTCTTCATTTTCAGTTGATACTAGATTTTCATCCATGCTATCAATTAAACTATCATTTAACCAATCTTCATTATCTTCATTTGTTTCATTATTTGAATCTTTTTCATTGTATTCTAGGATGGAGAAAGACCATGCTTGGTTTGAAATTTCATCTCCATACTGGGAGACAACAACTTCAATCGAATAATCTCCTGGATAATCAGGTGTAAAGACCATTTCTTGACCATCATCGGAAGAGATTAAATCACCTGAATTAATCAATGATCCATCAGGTTGGTCTAAGAGTGACCAAAAATAATCTACATCTTGGCTGTCTTCAGGATTTTTAGCTGTAAATGTGATTGGCTCGTCCACATATCCTTCAATGCCATTTCCGCCGCAGGAAAAAATAACTATTAAGGGTATTATGAATATTGTGTTACGCATATATGAAAATCTTTAGTTGGTCAGAAGTTCCGCATCTGTGAAGAAAAAGGCAATTTCTTTTTCTGCATTTTCATCGCTGTCCGAACCATGAACTGCATTTTCCTGAACATTAGATGCAAAATCCTTGCGAATTGTATTTTCTTTAGCTTCATCTGGGTTTGTAGCACCTATGGTTTCTCTCCAAGCTGCTACAGCATTTGATTTTTCTAGAGCTAATACCATACAAGGCCCCGAGGTCATAAATTCTACAAGATCATTAAAAAATGGACGCTCTCTGTGAACATTATAAAACCCTTCAGCCTGTTCATTTGTCATTTTTAATAGTTTTGCTGAAAGAATATTAAAACCAGCTTGTAAAATTCTATCATAAATTTTTCCCGTATAACCGTTCTTTACGGCATCGGGCTTGATAATTGCAAATGTTTTAGTACCCATTATTATCCTTATAATTTTAATTCATTTCATTTTTCATTTTCTGTCCAATATCAGCGACAGACTCGGCAACTGCTATACCACATTCCTTAAGTATTCTCATCTTTGCATCAGCAGTGTCATCACCTCCTGAAACTATAGCGCCCGCATGCCCCATTCTTCTGCCTGGTGGTGCAGTTTGTCCAGCAATAAAACCGACGATAGGTTTAGACATATTTGCTTTTGCCCATCTTGCAGCTTCAATCTCCATTTGACCACCAATTTCACCGATGATAACAACTCCATCAGTTTCGGAATCAGATTCAAATAATTCTAGGCAATCTCTCATGGTTGTTCCAATGATAGGATCACCTCCTATACCAATAGCTGTAGTCTGTCCCAAACCAACATTAACTAATTGATCTATGGCCTCATAGGTCAATGTCCCAGACTTAGAGATTACTCCTATATTACCTTTTTTACATATAAAGCCAGGCATTATACCCAATTTACATTCATCTACAGTGATAATTCCTGGACAATTTGGTCCAATTAATCGGGTTCCATTTTGAGAAATAATTTTTTTTGCTTTTAACATATCGTGCACTGGTACACCTTCTGTGATACATACAACAAGTGAAATACCCGCATAACTAGCTTCAATTATAGCTTCAGCTGCAAAGGGGGGAGGTACAAAAATAATAGATGTATCTGCATAAGTATCTTTTACTGCATCCTCAACTGAGTTAAAAACTGGAACTTTGCCATCTAGTGTGCTTTGACCACCTTTTCCTGGTGTTACTCCAGCCACTATATTGGTACCATATTCAAGCATCTGAACTGAATGAAATTGGCCTTCAGATCCAGTGACTCCTTGGACAATTACTTTGGAATCTTTATTTACTAGAATAGACATTTTTACCTCTCCTATAAGTTTATCGCAGCACTAACTACTTTCTCAGCTGCATCTTTCATCCCTTTTGCAGGTATAATTGATACACCTGAACTATTAAGGATATCCTGTGCTTCTTCTGCGTTTGTTCCTTCTAGCCTTACTACTACTGGTACCTCTAGACCTAATTCTTTAACAGCTTGGACCACACCATTAGCAACTCTATCACAGCGAACAATACCTCCGAAAATATTGATAAGAACAGCTTTAACATTATCATCTGATAAAATTATACGGAAACCATTCTTTACTGTTTCTGCACTTGCCGTGCCTCCAACATCCAAAAAATTAGCTGGATCGCCACCAGCAAGTTTTATTATATCCATGGTAGCCATTGCTAGGCCAGCTCCGTTGACCATGCATCCTACGTTTCCATCCAACTTTATATAATTAAGGTTATAGCTACCAGCCTCAACTTCCATTTCATCCTCTTCTGATAGATCTCTCATCTCATATATATCTTTTTGTCTAAAAAGTGCATTACCATCAAAATTGAATTTTGAATCTAATGCAATAATTTGTTTATCATTTGTTTCAATCAAAGGATTTACTTCCAAAAGTGAAGCATCGGTAGATTGATAGCATTCATACATTTTTTTGAAAATTGAACAAGCCTCTTTAAAAGCATTTCCTTCAAGACCAAGACCATAAGATAATTTTCTTACTTGGAAAGATTTTAGTCCTACCAAAGGGTCTATCCACACTTTCACGATCTTTTCAGGAGTTTCCGCAGCAACTTTTTCAATTTCAACACCACCTTCTTTTGATACCATAAAGACATCCATTTCTTTACTTCTATCCAAGGTTATCGCAGCGTAGAACTCTCTAGAAATATCAGCTCCTGACTCTATCAAAAGACGTTGTACTTCTTTACCATTTGGCCCTGTCTGATGTGTTACAAGTTTCATCCCTAATATATCAGATGCTAAGGATTTTACATCATCACGATTATGTGCCAATTTCACTCCGCCACCTTTACCACGACCTCCAGCGTGTATTTGGGCTTTGACAACGACAATATTTGATTCGAGCTTATCATAAGCCTTTAGTGCTTCTTCAACGCTAAAAGCAGGGATTCCCTTTGGAGTCGGGATACCATATTTTTGGAAAATTTCTTTCCCTTGATACTCATGCACTTTCATTGATCAATTCCTTATTTCGGTTCCTGCAAGATTATTCATTGCGTCTTTTATACATGGTATAGAGGTTATTTTTACCTTATCACCATGGTGCTTTAAAAAATGAATGGCAGCTTTTATTTTTGGACCAATACTTCCTTTTTGAAACTCACCATTATTATAGAGGTCTTCTAGATCAATCCTATTTATAGAATCAATTTTTTGTTGCTGATCTGTACCATAATTTAAATAAATATTATCGATATCTGTAATTATCCAAAGTTCTTGAGCCCGAATGATTCGCCCCATTTTTGCAGCCGAATAATCTTTATCAATTACAGCGTCTAGACCCTCTAGTTTACCAGCATCATTATTATATACTGGAATGCCACCACCTCCAGAGGCTATAACTATCGTTCCTCTATCAACAAGAGCTTTTATCGACTTCCCATGCATAATATATTCTGGCATAGGAGAGGGTACAACTCTACGATATTTATCTTTTTCTTGTTCTTTAAAGATCCAATTAAATTTTTTCGCCATCTTTTCTGATTCTATTTTTGAATATCGTGGCCCAACATATTTTGTGGGTTCTTTAAAAGATGGATCATCATCATTCACAATTACCTGCGATATTAAGCTCACTACCTCTCTATCTTTATTCATTTCACGTAATTTATTTTGGAGGGATTGTTGGATCATATAACCAATGGTACCTTGGGTCCCAGCAACGCAGACACCAAGCGGTAGGGGAGGAACAATATCTTGGGTCAATTCCATCCGAATTAATTCATTCCCTACTTGAGGGCCATTTCCATGATTGATGCAAATATTATAATCCTGTTCAATAAAATGACTAATTCCATTTAAAGCATCTCTTGTGTACTCAAATTGTTGCTGTATGGTCCCAGTTTGTCCATTGCGAGAAAGACTATTACCGCCCAGAGCAATCATGATTGTTGGTATGCTCAACTAATCCTCATTTAAAAAAGGATATCGATAATCCTTTGGTGGATCAAATGTCTCTTTAACAGTCCTAATAGATATCCACCGTTGCAGATTTAGTTCTGATCCTGCTTTATCATTTGTTCCTGAGGCCCTACTCCCACCAAAAGGTTGTTGCCCTACAACTGCACCCGTTGGTTTATCATTTATATAAAAATTACCAGCAGAATGGGTAAGGTGATCCTTTGCTTTTTGAATGGCGTTTTTATCTTTTCCCATAACACAACCTGTTAGGGCATAAGGTGAAGTCTTATCCACTAGATCAAGAGTAGAATCCCAATCTTTAGGGTCATAAAGATAAATGGTCAATACTGGTCCGAAGATCTCTTCTACCATGGTCTTAAAATAAGGGTCAGTTGTTAATATTGTCGTAGGCTCAATAAAAAACCCCTTGCTATCATCATAGTTACCTCCAGAAATAATATCTGCTGATGCAGCATTTGTTGCAAATTCAATGTAATTCGTTATTGAATCAAATGCATTCTTGTCAATTACTGCATTTACAAAATTACTGAAGTCTCTAGGAGAACCTACTTTAATGGTCTCCATTTCAGATAGGTATACCTTTTTTAGTTGCTCCCAAATATTTGTAGGTATGTAGGCCCTAGACATAGCAGAACATTTTTGGCCTTGAAATTCGAATGCCCCACGAATCATTGCGGTAGATAATTCCTCAATATCAACTGATTCATGGGCAATACAAAAATCCTTACCTCCAGTTTCACCAACAATTCTTGGATAGGTTTTATAATTATTGATGTTATTCCCGATAGATTTCCAAATATGCTGAAATGTTTCTGTAGAACCTGTAAAATGAACTCCTGCAAGATTTGGATTTGACAGTACGGGATCGCCAACTTTTCCTCCAGACCCGGGAAGGAAGTTAATAACGCCATTGGGAAGTCCTGCTTCCTCAAGCATTTTCATTAAATAGTAACATGGGAGGACAGCGCTTGATGCAGGCTTCCATAATGCAACATTACCCATGAGTGCTGGAGCAGAGGGTAGATTGCCAGCTATTGAAGTAAAATTAAATGGCGTAATAGCAAAAATAAATCCTTCTAGAGGACGGTATTCTAGGTGGTTTTTTACTCCATCAGGGGAAATTAGTGGCTGGTTATTATAGATTTCTTCAGCATATTGAGAGTTGAAATTAAAAAAATCAATTAATTCACATGCAGAATCAATTTCTGCTTGGTAAACATTTTTGCTTTGATTAAGCATCGTCGCAGCATTAATTGTATCCCGCCATTTCCCCTGTAGTAACTCTGCAGCTCTTCTAAAGATTTCTGTTCGTTCTTCTAATGACGTTCTTGACCATGTTTTCCAAACTTCTAAAGCGTTATTTATTGCAAGCTCTACTTCCTTTTTACCTGCTTTGTGATACGTAGCAATGATATTTTGGTGATCATGAGGCATAATACATTCACCAATTTCCTCAGTTCTGTATTCTTTACCATTAATAATTATTGGTATATCAATGGATTGATTTGCCATCTCATCATACTTTTTCTGGATATCATGTCGCTCTTGGCTACCAGGTTCATAAGATTTAACAGTTTCGTTTACTGCATACTTTTTTTGATTCATTATAATTAGATATTTTTTATAAAATGATTATTTATAGCCCGGGATATTACCGGACAATCAATACGATGACAAGAATGAGAGTATCAGCTTGATATTAAATCATGATCAGTATTTTCAGCAGCTAATATGAATTCACTTAATGCATCATTCATAGCATTCAAATCAGGCGCTGTAACTAAACTTTGACGAAATTTTGCAGCACCGGGAAATCCTTTTATATAATTAGAAAAGTGCTTTCTCATCATATTGGAACCAGTGTGTTCACCGCGATTTTCTAGTAAAAGTTCAAAATGACGTTTACAAGTATTAGCAATATCAAGCAATGAAGGAGGATCTGGCATGGGTTTACCATTAAGTACGGCAATGGCCTTACGAAAAAACCAGGGATTGCCTTGTGCTGCTCTACCAATCATCACTGCGTCACACCCAGTATCCTCAAACATTTGAAGCATATCATTTGTAGTGCAAACATCACCATTACCGATTATTGGGATTGAACAACTTTCTTTTAATTGTCTTATGTATTTCCATTCGGCTTTTCCCGTATAACGTTGTTTTGTAGTGCGAGGATGAAGTGTAATGGCTTGTACTCCAATTTCTTCTAATCGTTTGCCAACTTCAGGTACTACAATAGAATCATTATTCCAACCTGCCCTCATTTTAACAGTAACAGGAATTTCAGGTACTGCTTCCACAACTGCTGCAGTTATATCATCCATAAGGCAAAGATCTTGTAAAGCAGCTGAGCCAGCTCCTTTTTTCGTTACTTTTGGTACAGGGCATCCATAATTAATATCAATTATGTCTGGTTTAAATGCATCTGCAACATATCTAGCAGCATCCCTCATTATGTTTGCATCACCACCAAATATTTGGACACCAATTGGCCTTTCTTCATCCTCAAACCGTATAAGATCTAGTGTTTTAGAATTTTCTCTAATTATTCCATCAGCTGATACAAATTCAGAATAAACAATAGCAGCGCCCATTTCTTTACAAAGAATACGGAAGGGGTAATCTGTTACTCCTGCCATTGGAGCAAGTAGTATAGGATTATTTATATTTAGGTCACCGATTTTCATAAAATAATTGTTTTTATTTTAAAATTTTATAGGATTTCAATCCCTATAAATTATTAATCTAAATTGATTTTGGTGAGAATGATATCTTTCATTAAGTTCGCGAGCTTTTTTTGAACAAATAATAATACTATATTTAATTATGAGCAGAATCTGTGATGTAACTGGTAAAAAACCAATGTTTGGGAATAATGTAAGCCATGCTAACAATAAAAGTAGGCGAAGGTTTAATATTAATCTACAAAAAAAGAAATTTTGGTTACCAGACGAAAACCGCTATATAACTCTTCGACTATCCACCAGAGGGATGCGTGTAATCGATAAAAAGGGTATCACAAGGGTTGTTAAAGATCTTAGAGCTAAGGGTATTAAAGTTTAGAGGAGAGTGTTTATATACTATCTTATTCATGCCCCTTGGTAAAACAAGGGGCTTTTTATTGGAAGCGCTTTATATATTATAAAGCGCTTCCAACTATTTTAGTTTGATAGCTAACCAGTTTTAATCATGCTGCCTTCTAATAAATGCAGGTACCTCAAGATCTTTACCATAAATAACAGGTGAATCATCAGTATCATCAAAAGTAAGAAGCGTTTTTTTATCTTCTGATTTATCTGACCCATTATCCTGAGGTTGTACTTTTTGCGCGTGTAGTGGTTTATTTATTTGTTCCTGTAATTGACGCGTTGGAGGTGTTTCTACAGTCTTCATTTCAGGCCTACCGTGTAGTTCTTCAGTATTTGTAACTGCTTTCGGTATGTTAAATCCTGTTGCTATTACAGTCACTCTTATTTCATCTTCTAAGGTCGGATCGATCACAGCTCCAAAAATTATATTTGCTGAAGGTCCAGCCTCATCAAAGACAATACTCGTAGCTTCATTTGCTTCCATAAGTGTTAGGTCATTTCCTCCAGTAATATTCACTAATACACCTTGTGCACCTTTTATGGATGCATCATCTAAAAGAGGGCTAGAAATAGCCTGTTGTGCCGCCAATACTGCTCTCTCTTCACCAGATGCAACACCAGTACCCATTATTGCCTCACCCATATTTTTCATTATGGTCTCAACGTCTGCAAAGTCCAGATTAATAACTCCTTGTACATTTATTAGGTCAGATATGCCTTTTGCAGCCTGATGTAAGATAGTATCGGCCATTTGGAAGGCTTCTGGAAGAGTGGTCGATTTATCGACAATTGACATAAGCTTTTGGTTAGGAATTGCTATGAGGGTGTCACATGCTTTTTTCATTTCCGCCATTCCCTCTAATGCCCTATTCATACGCTTAGGTCCTTCAAAACTGAAGGGGAGAGTCACTATCCCAACAGTAAGAACACCTAACTCTCTTGCTATTTGTGAAATTACTGGCGCCGCACCAGTGCCAGTACCACCGCCCATCCCTGCTGTAATAAATACCATATCTGCACCTTCTAAAAGAGCAGTGATTGCATCTCTATCAGCTTCAACGGCTTCCTTTCCAACACTCGAATTTGCACCTGCGCCAAGCCCTTTGGTCAAATTCTTTCCAACTTGAATCTTATGCTCTGATGGATTATTATCTAAATCTTGAGCATCAGTATTTATTGCAATAAAGTCCGCACCTTGCATACCTGATGTTATCATCCTAGTTACTGCATTTCCGCCTGCACCGCCAACTCCTACGACCTTTAATTTGGCCTTTTGCTCATTTAAGCTATCAAACTCGAAAAGCATGATTCTCTCCTTTTTTTTAACTGGTTTGGTTAAAACATATCTTCGATGGTATGTCGAATTTTTTCTAAAAGCCCTTTAATACTTCTATTCTTTGGCATTTTCATATTTAAATGATCTGTTGTATACAATGGCCAAAGAAGAAGTCCCATGGCTGTCGAATGATGAGGCCCATCTGCAATGTCTTGAGCACCATCAATGTTAATAGGTTTACCTTTTCTTACTTTTACACCCATTGAATTTTCTGCTAATGAAACAATGTTTCGCAATTCTGCTCCTCCACCAGTAATAACAATACCATATGTTAGAGGGTCTTTAATATTTGCTCTAGCGATTTCACGTATGACCATCTGAAAGATTTCTTGCATCCTTGCCTCAACATATTTTGACACTTCTTTTTCAGGAATAGATCGATTCATTCCTCCATTTTTTGATGGAATGTTGATTTCTAGATCAGGCGATGACATTGATGATTTAGCCGAGGCATACTTCATTTTAATCATTTCTGCCTCATCAATGCTTACTTGAAGCATTACGGCTATATCATTTGTAATGCTGGAGGAGCCAATCGGGATAGTAGCTGAATGTTGTACTGTCCCTTCATGATAAACTGCTATGCTAGTAGTTGTAGATCCTATATCAACAAGAGTTATTCCCAGCTCCATTTCATCATTATTTAATGTAGCAAGTGCTGCAGCAAGAGGTTGAAATACCAAGCCATCAACAGTTATACCTAATTCTTCTATACAGCTAACGAGGTTTGTCATTGCAGTTTTAGCTGCTGTAACTAAGTGGACTTTTCCCTCAAGTCGTCTACCTGTCATACCTAAGGGGTCTTTAATCTCATTTAAGGTGTCTACTACATATTCCTGTGGCAAGGTGTGGAGTATATCTCGATCTATGGGTAAAGAAACAGCTTGAGCTAGGTCCAATACCTGGAAGATATCAGCATCATTTATTGATCTTTCTACAATGCCTCCATTTACTCCATTTATTCTATTTAGTGGAATAGCAGCCTGTGTGTTAATAGCTCTTATATGCTCGCCTGTGATTGATAAAAATGCATTTGTAATTTTTATATTTGCCATACGTTCTGTATCATTGATCACTTTTTCTAATGTATCTATCAATTCATTCCGATTTGTAATAGTCCCTCTTTTAATTCCCGTAGAAAGGGTAGATGAAATACCTCTTAGTTTTATACGATTTATTGATGAGTCCGCTTGTCCAATCGCACATGTAATATTTGCAGAACCTATATCTATTCCAACCATAAGTCTATTATCTTGGCCATTTACTATTGGACTCATGAATGGTGCCTTTTAACTATTATTTGGTTATTAAAGCGCATATCTAGATAACTAAAATCTGATATTTTGTTTGGTTTAAGTGTGGATTCAAATTCTTTTAGAATTTCAATACGTGCATAAATCTCATTATTCCCCAGGTAAACGTGTGTTGGGAGGTTTGAAGCAAACTCATCCAATATCAGCTTTATCTCATTGCTAGAGGTTATTTCTAAATAAGATAGGTTTTTATAAAGCTCGGGATAGTTAGTTTGTATTCTAGTTAGTATATCAATACACTCTTTTACTTTAACTGACAATGCTAATTCTCCTTGGGGGTAAAGCTTTGGATCAGAATTAAAATTGTTCATAACAGGTAAATTGTAATTTTTTATATTACCTTCATCTGGCAAAACAAAACCATTTTCATCGAGAAATATCATAGGTTCAATATTGACAATTGCTATAGGCTCTCTTTCAATAATTTCAATTTTTATTTCAGAAGGATAGTGTCTACTGACACGTGCAACTTTGATATATGGGTGATTCTCTATCAATGCACTTATTTCGTAGAGG
This sequence comes from uncultured bacterium, assembly GCA_913020665.1. Taxonomy (GTDB): domain Bacteria; phylum Fidelibacterota; class Marinisomatia; order Marinisomatales; family UBA1611; genus CACEUX01. The sequence continues at coordinate 12,581 of CAJVZI010000037.1, forward strand.
TTTAATTTGCTTGAGTCATTATTAGTAATTTCGTCCAATAGAGATTTATATTGATTAACATCTAATACTTTAGTCTCAGAAAAATTTATTTCTATATTGTCCATTGGATTACTATAGTCAGCCCACCAAAATGAAGCCCAAGATAACAACCCAATAAATGATAACACAAAAAATTGAACCATTAATTTCATAATTGGAAATATTTTCTTCTTTTTAGCCATATGCTTCTAATTCCTTCTTTTCAAATCCAATTGTTTTTATTTCAAGTTCTAATTCTATATCAAATTTTTCAAGCACTGCTTTCCTAGCAATTCTAATTAAAGTTGTAATATCAGACGCAGAAGCATTTCCGTGATTAATAAAAAAATTAGCATGGTGTTTGGATATTTCGGCATCGCCTATTCTTGTACCTTTAAGACCAGCACTATCTATTAAATAACCTGCAGCGTACTTTTTATGGTTTTTAAAAACACTTCCAGCCGAACGATATTTTAAAGGTTGATTAGTTTTTCTTCCTGAACTTGCATTTAATTTTTTATTCTTAATTATATCTGGATCGCCTGTCTCTAGTTCAAACCTTGCAAGCAAAATAAATTCATCTTTTTTAAAAGAGGAGAAACGATATGAAAAATCAATATCATTACAACTATATGTATTGATTTGGCCTGCCATTGTCATGATATCAACACTTTTTAAATAATTTGAAATTTCACCTCCAAAGGCCCCTGCATTCATTACCAATGCGCCACCTAATGTTCCTGGAACACCAATTAAGCTTTCAAGCCCAGTAAAATTACGTTTAATACATTCTTTGACTAGTCTACCTAGCATTACACCAGATTCTGCGGTAACTGAATTACCTTTGATCTCTAGTTGCTTTAGCGATTTAGCAGGACTAAGTACAATCCCATTTATTCCACGATCAGCAACAAGCAGGTTAGAACCTGAGCCAACAAAATAAACAGGAATTTCAAACTGTTCGCAGCATTTTAGTATTTCAGCTAAGTCAAACCGGTCTTTTGGCGTTATATATGCCATTGCAGGCCCACCTATGCCATAGGTTGTATGCTTAGACATTGGCTCATTCTCTAAAATTGTTCCCTTAACAATAGTTTTTAATTTTTCCATAAATTTCAACCTTTAATTTCCTCAAAAGTTGAATTAAGGTGCTTAGAGTATGATTCACAATAACGCCAAATATTTCCAGCTCCCATTGTAATTATCATATCACCAGGTTCTATAATTTTATCAAGCATTGATTCAAGATCATCAAGGTCAGGAACTAAAAAGCAATGATCTTTCATTTTTTGAAAAAGTATATCATAGATTAATTTAGATGTGACTCCTGGGATAGGTTTTTCACGAGCGGGGTAGATGTCTGTAATCAATACTACATCTGCAAGTTCTAATGAATTTGAAAATTCTCGAAAAAACTCTCTTGTCCTAGTAAATAAATGTGGTTGAAATACCGTCACTATATTTCTATTCCATCCTGACCTAGCAGCATTTATTGTAGCCTTCACCTCTGTGGGGTGGTGGGCATAATCGTCTACAACCATAATTTGACTATTATTATGTTTGATATCAAAACGTCTTCTCACACCATTGTAATCATTTATACTATTTTTTAAAATATCAATTGATACTCCGAGTTCTATTCCAAGTGAGATAGCCGCTAATGAGTTTAAAACATTATGTTTGCCAGGAACATTTATTTTTATTTTACCTAGTTTTTTTTCTTTGTGAAGTAAATCATATTCGCTACAATTTTGATTAAAAATGATATTATCAGCTCTAAAATCCGCATCTGAGACAGTACCGTATGTTACTATAGGTTTTTTAATACTATTTGATAGTTTCATTAAAGGCTCAGAATCTGCACATAATATGATTTCTCCATAGAATGGTATTGAATTACAAAATTGCAAAAAAGCTGATTCAAGCTCTTCAATATTAGCATAACAGTCAGTATGTTCCATTTCTAAGTTTGTAATAATTGCTATTGTCGGATTTAAAGCCAAAAAGCTGCGGTCATATTCATCTGCTTCAACTATCATATATTTACTTTTTTCTGATAATAAAAAATTAGTATTATAGTTCTTACTAACACCTCCAAAAAAAGCAGTACAATCAACATTAGAGTTTTTTAAAATATGAGATAGCATTATTGATGTAGTTGTTTTACCATGAGTTCCTGCTATAGCAATTGTATA
>CAJVZI010000038.1 GCA_913020665.1 uncultured bacterium
CCGGAGTCTCCAGCAAAACGTATTACTGCTTCATCTATTGTTTTGAATGTTTTTCCCATAGATCCTAATTATTATGTCAAATATATTATTATTAAAAAGAGTGTATATATGCTTATTTGCAACTATGAATGGTCTTGCACAATTTATCCAGAAAATATATTCCTCAATTTAGGTAGTTGATCTGAATTCAAAAAAGAAATTAATTATTCTTATTGTCCAAAAGTTTTTTAACATTCCTGACTGTAACTAACGTGATTAAATATTATTTACTATGAGTACCAATAAAAAATATCCACTAAACCTAAGACTGCGATACGCAATAGATAATTTCATGTCTAAGGGCAGTTCGTCAATTTTCTTAGCCCTGCTGTGCTTATTTCTTTTTGGATTCTTGATCATGGTATTGATCAGGAGCATTGCAAATACATTTCTGCCTGATGAAACTCTTAGCAGTTGGGCAGAAATACCTTGGAGAGTATATGTCGCGGTCATGGAAGGCTCTGCCGCTGAGACAGATGGAGACAGTAACTGGGCTGCTAAATTAACATCAATCATTGGGGTCATGGTTGGGTTGATACTTTTTTCGAGCATGGTTGCTTTTATCACAAGCGTCTTTGAAGCGAAACTTGATGAATTGCGTCGAGGTCGTAGCCTAGTCCTTGAAAAAGACCATACCTTAATATTGGGATTTGGTGATAGGATACTTGAGGTGATTCGGGAACTTATAGAAGCAAATGAATCTGAACCTGATGCAGCAATAGTTATCCTCGCTGAGAATGATAAAGAAGAAATGGATAATATCATCCGAGACAATATATCAGATTTTGTTACTACTAGAATTATTACCCGATCCGGAATTGTGACCAATATTAATAATCTTAGAAAGGTAATGGCTGAAACCGCCAAGTCTGTGATCATTATGAATAGTGCTGCTAGTTGGCGCCCTGAAGAAGAAAAAAATCTCGCTGATGCTCTTGTATTAAAATCAATTATGTCAATTATTGCAGTATGCGATGGAAATGAGCACCCTCCTATTGTCTGTGAGATCCACTCAGACCGCGACCGCAATCTGGCAGAGAATATTTCTAATGGGACAGTAAAAGCACTTAATGAGGTAAGTGTTTTATCAAGAATGATCGCGCAACTAGCTCTTAGTAGAAACGGGCTGTCCATAGTATATAGCGATATGGTAGGGTTTGATGGAAATGAGTTTTATTTCTATAAACCGGATGACGGATGGGGTGGAAAATTAAATTTTGGTGAAAGTCTCAACAGGTTCAATAGTAGTACTCCAATGGGTATACATAATGCTAATGGAGAAATTGTTTTGAACCCTCCAAAGGACACGCCTATTAATGATGATGATGAACTGATCGTGTTCGCCGAGGATGATTCAACCATTTTTTATTTTAATGAATCTGTATTTGCACCGTCATTAAATACAATTCCATCATCAGAGATCAGTCCTACCTCCCATCGGATAGCGCTTTTGAATTGGACAACAAAAACAGGAATTATTTTAGAGAAACTTTGTAGCTACTTGCCTGAAAATTCTGAATTATTTACCTATGTATCAGATAAACTACCTGAGATGGATGAATTAAAATCATCACTGTCTGAATCTTACCCTGGAATCAATATTATGATCAATGAGGTCGATCTAAATGACCTAGATAAACTAGATGATATTGAACCTCAAAATTTTGACAGCATCCTGATATTATCGCCTGGTGGTACAACCATTGAGGAGATGGATGCATATGTTATATCTCTTTTGATCAGAATAAGGCAGATACTTATTTCAAAATCAAATAAGAATGATAAAAATTCAAATAAGTGGCCAAAACTAATTACAGAGGTTATGGATAGCGATAATATAGATATCATATTGAATAGTGGTGTAGAAGACTTTATGGTATCAAATCAGTTTGTCTCACAGATCATGGCCCAGGTATCTGAAGAACCAATGGCATTAGATGTATATGATGACCTTTTTCAAGCAGAGGGTAGCGAATTATACATTAAACCAGCATCCTTCTATTTTGATTTTTCAGAAAAAGATTCTATTACAATACCCTATGGTGAATGTGTACAAGCAGCACAATTACGTAATGAAGTGATCTTGGGTCTCCAAATACATTCAGAACAAAGAAATAGGGAAAATATGTTTGGGATTGTATTGATACCTGACAAGAAAGATGAATTCACGCTCACAAAAGAAGATGGTTTGATCGCGCTTGCTGAAGACGAAACATAGAATTATACTAAAAAATTACAATTATGAATGATAGAGATAAAATTAGGCTTACCACATTAAGTCATGGCTCTGGTTGAGCATGTAAGATCGGTCCTGCCGACCTAGCCCAGGTACTGGGCGATCTTAAACTCCAAACCAATAGTTCCGTCATTTCAAACCATGAAGGTGCAGATGATGCCGCGGCAGTTCGCCTTGACGATGGAAAATTATTACTACAAACCGTTGACTTTTTCACTCCTATTGTAGATGAACCTTATGAATTTGGCCAAATTGCAGCTGCTAACTCGCTGTCAGATATTTATGCAATGGGAGGCAAACCATTATTTGCATTAAATATCGTAGGTTACCCGATCAATGATCTCCCTAAATCAATACTGACAGAAATTCTTCAGGGGGGTGCAGATAAAGCACAAGAAGCAGGGATCCCAATTGTGGGTGGACATTCAATTGATGACAAAGAGCCAAAGTACGGACTAGTTGTTACTGGCGAAGTTGAAGAATCCAAAATATGGAGAAATTCTGGTGCGAGAATAGGAGATGCTTTGGTGCTGACAAAACCGATAGGAACAGGTGTGATAGCCACAGCGATAAAAAAAGGAGTAGCACCGCAGAATAGTATTGATATTGCAATCAAGACCATGAGCGCTTTAAATAAAGATGCAGCAGATAACCTAGATGGATTGGATGTTCATGCTGTTACAGATATTACTGGTTTTGGGCTACTTGGACACCTCAAAGAAATATGTGTAAACAGTAATGTTTCGTCTGAGATCAATTTTAATGATATTGAATTTCTACCTGGTGTTCATGAACTTGCAGAATCAGGGATAATGGCAGGGGGCACTCGTCGCAATTTAGAATATGCAAAAGACTTTGCACTATTTGAACCTAGTTTAGATAGCCTTAAACAACTTCTTGTCGCCGATGCGCAGACGTCTGGCGGACTTATTATTGCTCTTCCAAAAAAGGATGCTGAATCATATATTGAACGAATGGGATCTTCTTCTAAGATTATTGGGCATATAATTGAAAAAGCTACACATCTGATCAAAGTATACTGATTTATATACGACTATATTAGTCGTAAATCATACTTGTATAGTATTAAGTCAAATACATAATTTCTGGAAAGGAAGTACTATGCTAAAAATAACACGTAAAGTTGAGTATGCACTGATTGCACTGCGTCATTTTCAAAACCAGGAAAAAGATAAATTAACATCTGCTAAAGAGATGTCAAAAGCTTATGGAATTCCGCAGGAGCTTCTAGCTAAGATACTTCAAAGACTAGCACGTGAAAATATTGTTGATGCGGTAAAAGGTCCTGCAGGTGGTTACAAATTAGCCGTTGACCCAAAAACTATTAACATGACAAAATTTTTTGAAATAATGGAAGGTCCTATGGGAATTATGGACTGTTATTTTGATTCAGGTTGTGAACAATTACAATCATGCAATATCAGGACACCTCTGAATCGGATAAATGATTCCATACGATCTATGTTTGATAATATGACACTTGCAGACATTACTTACTAATGGTAGTCAAAGAAAAGATCATCGAGGTATTACAACTTTGTTATGACCCAGAGATTCCTATAGATCTGTGGAACCTTGGTTTGATATATAGCATAGATATTAATGATAATGAAACTGAAGCAAAGGATGTACACATTACAATGTCGTTAACAACGCCAGGTTGCAGTATGGGACAACATATGGCAAATGATATCAAGGCAAAGGTCTCTGCTCTAGATGGAGTAAGTAATGTCGATGTAGAGGTAACATTTGATCCTCCATGGAATCCAGAGATGATGACCGATGAAGCGCGCAGCAAACTGGGGTTTGACCCGGTTGCTACCCCTAAAAATGAACCAAAAATTGATGTGGAGTGGGAATAAATGAATGAATCAGCTCAAAAAGAGTCACTAGAACAACAACAAAAAGAATTTAAAAATGCAACCATAACTGCTACCCTATCTGCAGTTAATCGACTAAAAGCTGTAATGTCCTCAGATGGTAAAGAAGACCATTTCTTAAGGATGTCCGTTGAGGGTGGCGGCTGTTCAGGCATGACATATAAAATGGATTTTGAAAACAAAAAAGGTGAATTTGATAAAATATTTGAGTCACACGGCTTAACTATTGTTTGTGATCTAAAAAGCTGGTTGTACTTAAAAGATGTTGAAATAGATTACTCAGATGACCTGTTAAATGGTGGATTCCAGATAAAGAATCCTAACGCAGAACGCACATGCGGATGCGGCACCAGTTTTTCTGCATAGAATACATCTTACATTACTTTTAATACTTACTATGTCTAATGATCAACAAATAATTGATTCCAATATAAACAAGGAATATGAATATGGTTTTGTTACTGATATTGAATCAGAGACAATCCCTCCAGGACTAAATGAAGAGGTTATTAGGCTTATCTCCCATAAGAAGGAGGAGCCTGAATGGCTTTTAGAATGGAGGCTAAAAGCATATAGACACTGGAAAAAGATGAAAACCCCAAACTGGGCAAAGATCAATTATCCAGATATAGACTACCAGTCCATAAGCTATTACTCTGCGCCAAAGAAAAAAGAACTGTCAAGCTTAGATGAAGTAGACCCACAGCTATTAGAAACATATAATAAACTGGGTATCCCACTTGAAGAACAGAAAATGTTATCTGGAGTTGCTGTTGATGCAGTATTCGATAGCGTTTCTATAGCAACGACCTTCAAAGATGAATTAAAAAAAGCAGGGGTCATTTTCTGTAGTTTTTCTGAAGCAGTCAAAGATCATCCTGATCTCGTACAAAAGTATTTGGGTACCGTTGTTCCATACACAGATAATTATTTTGCAACATTGAACTCTGCCGTTTTCACAGACGGCTCATTTGTATACATACCTAAAGGGGTAAAGTGCCCAATGGAATTATCAACCTATTTCAGAATAAATGAAGCCAATACAGGTCAGTTTGAAAGAACGCTTATAATTGCGGATGAAGGCAGCCATGTAAGTTATCTCGAAGGTTGTACAGCCCCAATGAGAGACGAAAATCAATTACATGCAGCGGTGGTGGAATTGGTCGCACATAAAGATTCCACAATTAAATATTCTACTGTTCAAAATTGGTATCCAGGACATCCTGATACCGGTGAAGGAGGGATATATAATTTTGTGACCAAACGAGGTACTTGTTTAGAGGACAATGCTAGAATATCATGGACCCAGGTTGAAACAGGATCAGCAGTGACCTGGAAATATCCATCATGTATACTAAAAGGTGATAATTCAGTTGGTGAGTTTTACTCAGTAGCTGTTACCAATCATCATCAGCAAGCAGATACGGGCACTAAAATGATACACCTAGGCAAGAACACAAAAAGCACAATTATTTCTAAAGGAATATCTGCAGGGAAAGGACAGCAAACCTATCGAGGTGAAGTAAAAATAATGAAAGGTGCTGAGCAAGCAAGGAATTTTTCACAATGCGATTCAATACTCATAGGGGATAGTTGTGGCGCGCATACATTTCCATATATTGACGTTAGGAATCCAACTGCGCAAATGGAACATGAAGCTACTACTTCCAATATCGGAGAAGACCAATTATTTTATTGTAATCAACGCGGGATATCTTCTGATGATGCAGTGTCTATGATCGTCAATGGTTTCTGTAAAGAAGTATTCAATGAGCTACCCATGGAATTTGCAATTGAAGCCACCAAATTAATGGAAGTGACCCTAGAAGGAAGCGTCGGCTAAAATAGATTTATTATGCTAGATATTCAAGATCTTCATGCCGGAGTGGATAATAAAGAGATCCTCAAAGGCCTCAGCCTCAATATAAAGCCAGGAGAAATGCATGCCGTCATGGGCAGAAATGGTTCTGGAAAAAGCACACTGTCCAATGTAATAACAGGCAGAGAAGGCTATTACATTTCAAAGGGAGACGTAAGATATAAAAATGAGTCTATAATTGAGTGGCCTCCTGAACAGAGGGCTCTAGCTGGACTTTTCATGTCTTTTCAATACCCAGTTGTTATGCCAGGAGTGAATAACACTTACTTTCTTAAGTCAGCACTAAATGCAAAACGAAAACATAATGGTGAAAAAGAACTAGATGCAGCAGGCTTCTTAAAGTTGATCAAAGAAAAACTAACAGAGCTTGATATGGACACCTCATATCTGCAGCGAGCCGTGAATGATGGGTTTTCTGGTGGAGAAAAGAAACGAAATGAAGTTTTACAAATGCTTACATTGGAACCTGAACTTTCCATTCTGGATGAGACTGATTCAGGCCTTGATATAGATGCATTGAAGATCATTGCCGACGGTGTAAATAAATATCGTAGTCCAGAACGTTCATTTTTGGTCATAACCCATTATCAACGTTTATTAAAATATATAGAACCAGATGTTGTCCATGTATTGATCGATGGCAAGATCGTTAGATCAGGTGGCAAAGAACTAGCGATTGAGCTAGAAGAAAAAGGCTATGGTTGGCTTGAATCATGAACATCTCCAGTTTTGAATCAGAATTCAATAAAATAATGAGGCGTGATTATTTCACCAGTCATGTTAAACCCATTCGGGAACAAGCTTTTAATAATTTTCTAGAAAAAGGTCTTCCAAACAAAAACTGGGAAGATTGGAGACATACTGATCTAAAGCCTATTAAAGAAATTGATTTTCGTTTATCAGAAATAAGTGATGCGCCTGCGCATGAATTAGATATTACAGAATTTGGCCTGGATGATGTACATACCATTGTTATTTACAATGGGCATTACCAAGAAAATATATCTTCAGTACCAAGTGGGGTCAGACTGATCTCACTTGCAGATTATGGCGATCAAAATGCTTGGAAAATTAGGGAACCAAATGATTCACCTTTTGATCTATTGAATACAGCTTTTATGGATAGCGGGTTCTGCTTGACAATTGATAAAGGAATTCAAATTGAGTCTCCAGTTCGAATACTTTATATCTCATCAACAGAAAAGAATATTATGGTATCACCTAGGATGTATATCGATCTAGGGGAGTCAAGTTCCATTACTTTTATCGAACAGTATGAAGGAAATTGCAATGAATATTTCCTAAATGGGTCTCTGATCGTTGAACTTAAAGAAAACTCAAGAATGAGCCATTTTCGTATCCAAAATAATTCAGTTGATACAGTAAATATTGGGAATATTCATGTGCAACAAGATTCAGCAAGTCATTATACCTTTAATCAATTCGCGTGTGGCTCACGACTTGGAAGGCTAAACTTATTGGCAGACCTGAACGGTAAGGGAGCAGAATGTTTTATAAATGGACTAACGCTTACTAATAATATCCAGCATATAGATAATCATATTGTTACAAGTCATAATGCGCCGTTTTGTACTAGCTCGCAATATTTTAGATCAGTATTACAAGACCGGTCATCCGGAGTATTCAATGGACGTACGATTGTAAGTGAGGGTGCAGAGAAAACTGATTCGAAGCAATCAAATAAAAATCTGCTGTTATCAAAAGGCGCACTAATGAATTCAAACCCGCAGCTTGAGATATATGCAGATGATGTAAAATGCTCCCATGGCTCAACAACAGGAGCATTGGATCAAGATGCTCTTTTCTATATTAGATCTCGCGGTCTTGACATTGTATCCGCAAAATCATTATTAATACGAGCATTTGTTTCTGAGATGATAGAGCCCATACATCATGAGAATATAAAAAGCTATATTATTTCAAAATTTGATGCCTGGCTTAATGAGAATACAGTTCAATGAGTGTTCGAGAAGCATTAAGCGATCTAAATGATATTTTTATTATTTTTGAAGATCCAAAAGATAAATTCGTCCAGCTAATGGATATGGCAAAGGAATCAGAAAGATTAACCGAAATAGAAAAAACTGATCATAATAAGATATACGGGTGTACGTCACAGGCATGGGTTGTAGCTGAGAATAATGGCAATAATACTTATCATATCAGGACGGACTCTGATGCCTTGATCGTGAAAGGGCTTCTAACTATACTAGAAAAAATATTTAGTGGAAAGCCAGTTAATGAGATCTTATCAATAACGAGCAGTGAAATTCTAGAATCCATAGGGCTTGATGGTATTATTACAAGCCAGAGGACTAATGGTTTCTCTAATGCAGTAGAGAAGATCAAAGAGCAAATAAAATGAATCAAAATCCATCAGAACCAATTCGTCTATTACGCGATGTAGATGCATATATAGTTCCTTCAGGTGATGAAGTAAGATTATTAGCTGGCAACCTAGTACGTATCACTCAAGCATTAGGAGGAAACTATACAGTCCTTATCAATGGGAATATGGTACAGATCACATCTGAGAATGCGGATGCATTAGGATTTGAAAGCAATACAGAAAATATTGAGACACCATCAGGAGATATTGAACAACAGATATGGGACCAACTAAAGACCTGTTATGATCCAGAGATACCAGTAAATATCGTTGAGCTTGGATTGATATATGACCTAAGGATAGAGGAAAATAAAGAAGGAAAAAGTGTCGAAATCAAAATGACATTAACTGCCCCGGGTTGTGGTATGGGACCTGTTATAGCGGATGAAGTAGACCGAAAGGTCAATGGGATCGATGGCATTGAGAATGTATCGGTAGAGCTAGTATGGGAACCAATGTGGTCTCGTGATATGATGAGTGAAGAGGCACAGCTAGAGCTTGGCATGTTATAAATGGGCTTTTCTGCAAAGAATATAAAAAAAGATTTTCCGATCTTTCATAATTCTGATCTTATCTATTTAGATAATGCATCCACTACACAAAAACCACAGACCGTATTAGACTCAATCCATTCTATGTATTCAGAGACGAATGCTAACGTTCACCGTGCACTTTATACACTGGGAAGCTTGGCCACAGAACGTTTTGAGAATGCAAGAATGAAAGTGTCCTCCTTTATTGGCGCAAACTCAGAAAAAGAAATTATCTTTACAAGCGGTACTACTGAATCCATAAACCTTTTAGCTCATACACTAAGTAGAAACTTAAAACCTGGAGACGAGATACTCGTCTCCGAAATGGAACACCACTCAAATCTAGTGCCCTGGCAATTAGCTGCAAATCGGACTGGAGCGACTCTTTCATATATACCTATAACCGAGAAAGGAGAGCTTGATCTTTCAGAGCCGGATCTTTATTTCAAGCCATCAACGAAGATTGTTTCCATATCTCATGTTTCTAATGTTCTTGGAACCGTTAATCCAATAAAAAAACTATCTGAAATGGCACATGAAATGGGAGCTGTCTTTATTGCGGATGGGGCCCAATGCGCACCACATCAAGTGGTAAATGTATCTGATTCAGGTTGTGATTTTTATACTTTTTCTGGCCATAAAATGTTAGGCCCTACTGGTATTGGGGTCCTTTGGGGAAAATTGGAAATTTTAGAATCCATGGAGCCTTTTATGGGAGGAGGAGAGATGATCGAAAATGTTACTATGGGCTCTTCTACATGGAATGAGGTGCCTTACAAGTTTGAAGCAGGTACACCTAATTTTGTTCAAGCAGTTGGTTTAGGCACAGCGATCGACTACCTTAATTCAATTGGAATGAATGAAATTTCTGAGCATGAGGATAAACTTACTGCGTATGCTCTTAATAAATTAAATAAGCTTGATGACCTTCAAATATTTGGCTCTCCAACTGATAGAACCGGCGTGATCAGTTTTAATGTTAAAGGCATTCACCCGCATGACCTTGCACAGTTTTTAAATGAAGATAACATTGCAATAAGAGTAGGTCATCACTGCGCTCAGCCATTATTGGCAAGCTTAAATGAAACCTCTATTGGGCGTTTAAGTTTTTATCTCTATAATGATGAGTCAGATATTGATAAGTTTTGTGACTCCGTGATAAAAACCAAAGATTATTTCTAATGGAAACAATATTGCTAGACGATTTCTTGGATGAAGGCATTATCCGGGAAAAATCATTCCGTGATAAAGTCGATAACATGGACCTTGACAAATTCCATGGTAAAAAAGTTATTATTAAAGGATGTGCGAGTGTAACTGTCCCAACATGGGCGTATCTTATCCTCACTGCACAAATTGCACAAGTTGCTGATAAGATATATTATGGTGAGCCAAGATATGCTGTAAAGATCTTTAATAGGGAAAAAAGTTAATTATGTCAAATGATCGTGTAAGTTGGGAGACCTACTTTATGAATATTGCTCGGGAAGTAGCAACCAGATCTACTTGCGATAGAAAACATGTTGGAGCAGTTATTGTTCGAGATAAAACGATCCTATCAACAGGCTATAATGGTAGTATAAAAGGACTCCCTCATTGCGACGAGGCTGGGCATGAAATGGTTGAGGGGCATTGTGTTCGCACCACTCATGCAGAAGCCAATGCAATTGTGCAAGCTGCAAAAAATGGTGTAAAAATTGATTCTGCCGAAATATATGTTACAGCATCACCATGCTATAATTGTTTTAAACTCATTGCGAATTCAGGAATAAAGATCATTTATTATCATGAATTCTATCGTGATGACCGCATTCTTGATCGTGCTAAAGAGGTGGGTATTAAGTTGGTCAGTTTAGAAGATTGAGATTAAGTTTCGGACATGAATGTTCGAAAGGTAAATTATAAAGATGAAAATGCTCCTCGCGAATTTACAAGGTCCCTTCGCCAGACAGGCTTTAGCGTACTCACTGACCATCCTATAGATATGAGCCTGATCGAAACTGTCTATTCTGAATGGGCAGCTTTTTTCGGAAGTAATAAAAAAGATAAATACCTTTTTGATCCAACTAAGCAAGATGGATACTTTCCTTTCATGACTGAAAATGCCAAGGGACAATCTATCAAAGACCTAAAGGAATTTTTTCATATTTATTCATGGGGAAGATATCCAGAAGAATTAAGTAATAACACCAGGAACCTGTACGATCAACTCATAGAATTAACGTCTACTCTATTAGGTTGGATACAAGAACAAACTCCTGAAGATGTAAGATCATTGTTCTCCATACCCCTCCCAGAAATGATCGTAGATAGTAAGACCAATCTATTAAGAATAATTCACTACCCACCGCTTAATGGCAATGAACAAGATGGAGCCATTAGGGGCGCAGCACACGAAGATATCAATTTGATCACCCTCCTTGTGGCAGGAACCCAACCAGGACTACAGGTCAAAGATACATATGGGAATTGGCATGATGTATCCTGTGACCCTGGATGCTTAGCAATTAATACTGGGGATATGCTTCAAGAAGCATCAAAAGGTTATTTCCCTTCAACCACACATCAAGTGATCAACCCTGGAAATAATATAGAAAATGAAAGCCGTTTTTCAATGCCTCTTTTCCTGCATCCTCGGGATGAAGTGGTCTTGTCAGATAGTTATACCGCTAGGAGCTATCTCGATGAAAGGCTGCAAGAAATTGGTTTAAAATAGTGACCTCATGAAAAAATATCTTTTTTACTTTTTGATAATTGCTGTGATCAAAGGCGATATATATGATGTGTCCATACCAGAGAATGATACGGCTAGTTATAATTATGCTGATTTTCGTATGTGGGTCAATGATTCCACAGACACGTTAAAAGGTATATATTGGTTCATGCATCCCAACAATGGTGATTCTCGTTCTATAGTGAATGATAGCGCATACCAAAGCTTAGTAAATGGGCAGGATTTTGCTCTATTAGGGGCCCATATCTTCAATATGCATATGGAGACAGGAATTGGTGATGCTGTTATTGCTGCTATGGATTCTTTTGCTGTTCAATCTGGTCATGAGGAGATATCATTCGTACCATTCTTTATCAATGGTTACTCTTGGGGTGGACAGTTTGGATATCACTTCACAAAATGGATACCAGAACGTGTTTTAGGGTTTATAACTCAAAAAGGTGGATATCATGATACTACGGATGCAGGAGAGGCTATTGAGGTTCCAGGGCTCATGGTCATTGCTGAAAATGATGCACAGTACCGTATTGATAATCTAACTGGAATTTTCCATGACCATCGTCCACAAGGAGCAAAATGGATATTGGCTATGGAACCAGATGTGGCACACACCTTAGTAGTTGATTACCCATTTCTGGATTCTTTTTTTAATACAGTTACTGACCTAAGGCTACCTTCTGAACTTGACGTGTTTGAACCTATCGCATTAAATGTCATTCCAGATTCAATCGGATGGTTAGGGAATCAAAGTACGTATAGAATAGGGTCATGGGATTGTTTTGATGGCGATCTTGATTCATCATCTTGGTTTCCTTCAAGGGAAGTAGGTGAATATTGGCAAAATTTTGTCACCGATCTCCCAACGGATACGAGTATCTGCGATCCTGAGTATGATAGCAGTTATGTTTTTTTTACAGTAGGAATCCATGGAGCAGATAACGAGTCTGATTATACGATCACAACAAATAATAATGATCTTATCGATCAATGTCGCTCGCAACTTGAGCTACCCGAAGATGAGAGAATGCTTCATATCAATGGTTACTTAGACTATGGTGATGCAGGGTTCAATGAACCATGGAGCTGGCACATTATTCCTAATAATTGGGCACTTGCGGAGATGTCAATTGGTGTTTGTAATGGTGCACCAGAAGATGTAGAAAATGATCTGGACTATTGGATAAATACTGTAGGGCAATTATGCAATTGGGGGAGTTTCATAAGATCAGAGATCGAAACCGACCAAGATATAGACCTAACAACCATATACGTATCCATAACTGGTTCTGATTCTTCTGGAAGCGGATCTGAGAACAGTCCTTATGCTACCATTCAAAAAGGACTTGAGGAAAGTGATAATGGCGACACAATATTAGTTGGTCCCGGCACTTATATCGAAAATATCATTTGGCCACAAATCAATGGAATTAAATTGGTTGGGAGTGGTGAAGAGAACTGTATCATCGATGGTGACTCAACTGGAAGAGTTGTTTCTTTTATTGATAGCTTAAATGGCATTATAGATACAAATACTATGATAACTGGTTTTACAATTCAAAATGGATTTAGTGATCCTGATAATACAGGAGAAAAACCTGGAGGTGGTATATATTGTTTCAATGCTAGCCCAATGATAACAGATTGCATAATAAAAGAGAACTATGCATACGGAGATGGAGGAGGTATCACATTACTTGATGGTTCTAATGCAGTATGTTCAAATATTGAGATCATTAATAATATTGCAAAAGGGAGACGACTCCCTGGTATGGGATCAAGATATAGAGGCAGCGGTGGTGGTGTTCTAATAATAAACTCTGATCCTGTTTTTACTGATATAAATATTACCAATAATTATGCCGGTGAATATGGAGCTGGCGTATATGCCCTCAACTCTTCACCTATATTTAACAATTTTATTATTTCTGGGAACGTTGGTTCAGGAAACCTTCAGAAAGGCGGCGGTGTATTATGCGAGGGTACCCCTAATGCAATTTTCATTGATGGCTCAATATTTGATAATGGTAATGCTGATATTGGTTTTGCTCCTTATATAGGTGGTGGTATTTTTGTCGGCCCTATCCCATTTGACAGTTCATCATCTTTTTATGCTCAATTGATCAACGTAAATATTTTTAGCAATGTTTCTAGAATGTGGGGCGGTGGTGTTGCCGGAAGCGGAATCAGCATCTCAGGAGGAACAATAAAAGAAAATACAGCCACATATTTTGGTGGTGGTGTTTATCAAGGCGGTCATATTTACAGTATAGGTAATATTGATTTTTCACCGTTAAATAGAGTGAGTGTATACTCAAATACCGTTGATGATTCAAATGCTATAGGCAACGATATTTTCTCTGAATCATTTTTAGATGTTGTACTTGATACATTCACAGTAATGAATCCCACAGATTATTACTGCACACCAATTGATAGTTTTGCATTTGATATTATGACAGGCTTAGATGACCTTCAAACCTTTGATG
>CAJVZI010000039.1 GCA_913020665.1 uncultured bacterium
ATGGTGGTTTCAGATTCGTGGGTTGGACCATTTTAATAATGCTGGGCCCTGGTCTGAAGCTGTATCTAATATTTTACCAGGCCATGATCATCCTGACACCTTGTTGTATTTTACTAGTAATAATGATTTTGAGAGTATTATCAATGAAGATATTGATGTAGATGATTATGCAATAGACTCCTTAAATACATTTCCAGGTAGTAGCCCAACTCTCGTCATTTTTGGCAATAGCTGGAAATCAATACAGATCGAGCCCTTCACCCCAGACACAGGAACTATATTACAGGTTTTTGCTATGGTGGATAGTATTTCTGACATTCAGGCCATTGGCTTTTCAAATGGTGAAAATTCGATTCGCTACTCTTTCTCAGGACATGAGACCCTAGACATAGAAGAATGGATCCCTGTATATCAGGGCGTTGGACAGGTCGGAGCATGGCACTCTTATAGACTCCCTATCGGAGATGATTGGCTTGCATGGTACGATTCCCTTTCCATACTAAATGAGATCCATTTCATTAATGACCATGATGATACAAGTAGCGCTCCTGGCAGTGTCCATTTTAGTATGGTCAGAGATATTACACCAGACCTGCCAATTAGCCCATCGGTCTCCATTGGATATGAGTTAGGAGACATCAGAGATGAAACTGATCATCAAATGATCACAGTATCATTTTATTCAACAGTACAAGATACTGACTCATATGCATTCTCTTATGATTGGGAGTTTGGCGATGGCGGATCATCAAGTGAAGCTGATCCAACACATGATTATATTATTGAGGATGACCATGATTATACAGTTATTTTGACCGTTGAGGATGAAACAGGCCAACGGGGATGGGCAACTACAGCGATAGAGGTCGATCAGGGGAACACATCTTTCCCTATAAAATTTAATTTTGTAGGTGATATCATGATGGGAAGAAGATTTGAAGAAGATGATGGAATTATAACGACGCAAGGTGTTAACGCTCTTTTTGAACCAACTCAGGAATTGCTTGGATTATCTGCTGATATAACCGTTGCTAATCTTGAAATACCTCTTTCAGATCAAGGATATCCCCACCCATCAAAAAGCATAATTTTCCGTTCTGCTCCTGAAAATGTAAGTGGTTTGATCTATGCAGGGATCGATGTTGTTACTCTAGCAAATAATCACATACTCGATTATATGGAGCCTGCAATGATCCAAACACAAAATATCTTAAGTGAGGCAGGGATCATTTATTCAGGAGCAGGAATGAATAGCTATGAGGCATATCTACCTGCATTCAAATCAGTAAAAGGACAAACCATTGCTTTCATTGCTTCTAGCGATCGAACAGGGCAATATAATAACTATCAACCTTACCTGAATGCAGGAGAAAATAAATCAGGATTCGCCTACATGACTCCATATTATTTAAAACAGCAGATCCAATCAGCAGAGGATCTTGCAGATTTGATCGTAGTTGAAATGCATGCAGGAAGTGAGTATTCATATGAACCAGGTTTGGATTATGACTCATATACACCGCTAGAAGGATTTACTAATCTTAGAACGAACCCTGCAAGCGAAATTGGCTTCCAGATGATACCAAAGGATGGTATGGAGGCTGAAGATTATTCATGGAGGCTTGACCGCCCTCAAATGTGGGATCGAGCAATAAGACATTTTGCGATAGATGAAGGTGCTGATATTGTTATTGTTCACCACCCTCATATCATTCAAGGAGTAGAAGTATATGATGGTAAACTCATTGCTCATTCTTTAGGTAATTTTATTTTTGATCTGAATTATCCTGAGACCTATCCTTCAATGATCTTAAATGGAGAAGCAGATGAATCTGGTTTCATAGCTTTTTCAATAGATCCAGTTTATATTGATGATTATCTCACCCTGCCTGCTAAAGGGGAGTTAGGCAATTATATCTTAGACTATATCTCTATGCGTTCGAAAGAACTCAACACATATGTACATGTGGATACAGATAACCAACGTGCATATGTTATTGTGGATAGTTTATCAATGCCTCATGATATCATTGATCAAAGTGTTTGGATAGAAAATTACAAGCCCGTTGATTTAAATGGAGAGGATTATTTTCAATCCGAGCCAATCCCACTGGCAAAGGCAGGGAGTATTTCAAAGATATTGGAAGGGGATCCGACAATAACATACTATCGACTCGGAAGAGAAAAAATATGGATGAAAAATTTTGAGGATGAGGGAAGCTCTTTATGGAATTTGAACAGCAATAATGAAACTCTCCAAGATTCCATTTTTAGAAGAGGTGGCACAGCATTATCTCACATCCGCTCACCAAATTCTCCTGATAATATTGTAACAAATCTTGAAGAACGCATACCTTTTAAAAACGAATATTCACATACAGTTCATGGCTTTATTAAAACAGAAAATGGGAAAGAAGTTTCTATTGAGGTGCGTTGCGCAAGTGGTAGAACTGGTGAAAGTTTATTTACATCATCTATGGGTGATTCGATCTCAGGTTCTTTTGATTGGGAAAGATACTGGGGAGATATACCTAGTGATGAAGAAGCAAATTATTTTGACCTTAGGTTAAATAGTGGGGTTCCAGATTCAGGGCTAGCGCTTTCGTGGTTTGATGATGTGGGGCTAGTTGAATGGGATAGTCTCAAAACATTATCAGGATATCCCATATTAATTCCTCACCCTAATGACTACGACTATATTCAATTATTCTTTAATGAACTACCATCGGAATTAATTGGGTTGCAAATACAGAATACAACGATTGGAGCTTTTTCACCATTGAATGCCTATCCAAAAGTTGTGAAACCAGTAATAACTGTGCCTGGTAATTTCCATTTTTATGATGAATCAACAGGGCCGATCGGTGACAGAATTTGGACAAATGATGGCGAGTTGATCGGCTATGGACAAACACCAAAACTATTCTGTGAAGAGCCGGGTATATATGAGGTATCACTAACATTGTATGGCACAAATGGATCAGAGCATACATCTTCAATTTCTGTAATTGGTATAGAACCTGGAACAGAACAATATGAAATAGGTGATGTCAATGGTGATGGATCTATTACCGTGATCGATGCACTTTTATGTTCTAATTATATACTTGGCCTTTTTGAACTTCAGCCTCAAGAGTTTTTAGCGGCAGATGCTGATGGTAATAATATAATTAATATACTTGATGTATTATTGGTATCAGACCTTTCTGGTCAAGATATCTAATACTTGACCCATATTTGATATCACCTTCCGGCCGGTCTTTTGTAATCGGTCACGACTAATATGGCCATGGTCTACTAATACACATTCTATTTTCATTGCATCTGCAACCTCGCTATCATGCATCGTATCGCCTACCATGATGATCTCATTATTTTGATAAGGCAATTCATCAATAAAAGATAGACCTAGGTCTAATTTACCCGTAGCATATTGATTATCAATTCCTTTGATCCATGTAAAATAATCTGTCAATTTATGATCTTCAACCCAACCAAGTAGAAACTCATGCTTCCCCGCTGAAAGAATTGATTGAGTAATATTTTGATGTTTTATCTTGTCTAATACTGACCTTACTGACTTATGTAATTTTGCACGATAAAAATTTTGGCCATAAAAGTTGACGAATTCATCACCTGCAACCTCGAATGGCTCTTTCTTAAAATCAAACCCCAGGTTCTCATAATAATTTTTAACAGGGAATGTGAACACATTTCTATAAGTTTCTTCTGTGATGGGAGTAAGGCCTCTTTTCATTAAACCATTATTGATCCCATCAACACAAAGCCACCTATCATCAAGTAACGTACCGTTCCAATCCCATATTATATGTTTGTATTTCATGTTTGATTCGTTACGAAATTTCGGGCAGAAGAATCAGAAATGGGATAACTTTTCGATCTATGGTGCCATTATTTATAGCAAAACTATCAAAACGTTTAGATGAATGCCTCCCTGGTAGGGCAGCTCAAGAAATAATGATGATCAGACCAAAGAGGTTTAAGTCTAAGGTAGATCAAAAAAAAGTGCCTGCTGCTGTATTGATACTCCTATATCCATTTGATAATGAATGGTACTTCTTTTTAACAAAGCGTACGAAAACAGTTGAGCATCATAAAGGTCAAATATCTTTTCCTGGCGGCATGGTTGAAAAAAGCGAGTCATATAAAAATGCCGCATTAAGAGAAACATTTGAAGAGATAGGTGTGAGTATGAAGGAAATTAATATTATTGGAGCATTAACACCTTTGTATGTACCAGTTTCTAAATTTGAGATCTTTCCCTTCATAGGATGGACAGCAAAAAAGCCAGAAACTGTGATGCATGATATTGAGGTAGACCGTATCTTTTCACCATCAATTAAAAACCTAATGCTTGAAGAAACAAAAAAAGAAAGAAGGGATATTCTATCTGACAGTTCGATAGCCGTTCCTTATTTCGACCTGGATGGTGAAGTCGTGTGGGGTGCAACATCCATTATACTTTCAGAGTTCAAAGCTATCTTGGAGGAAGCTCTATGAGTTTAGGAGATTGGCTAAAATCATTATCGGCTTTAGATCATGGCATTTTACTAGCCTTATATGGTATATGTATTTATCTCAGTAAAGTTACCTTGGAAATGTTAATTGAATACTATGATGAAAAAAAAGAACACAGTCAATTTCGTATACAATTCAGAGTGACACCAGCTGCATTACTTTCATTGGCATTTATATATAGTTTTTTGATATACCAGATCTTAGAAGCAATGTTTGAATTCATGCCTTAATTAATTGAAAAAAGTTGATCTATCTATCGGCGTACCTCTTGATACTATTAATTTTAGTTCATTAATTTTAAACATCCTGATTACTTCTATAATATTATTTTTTATAATTACATCTTCTTAAACGGATGTCCAAGTCAAAGAAAAAGATTTTTATCATTGATACAAATGTAATCCTTCATGATGCAACTTGTATTCAGAATTTTCAAGACAATGATGTTGTGATCCCTATTTCTGTTCTAGAAGAACTAGATCAGTTCAAGCGTGGAAATGAACAGATACATTACAACGCCAGAGATTTTTTACGACGCTTAGATGAATTATCAATTGATCCTGATAACGGAGAATTAAAAAAGTTTGATGGGAAAATCAGAGTGGTTGTTAATCATAATTGGCATCCTGACGTAGAAGCAACGTTCAATGAGGATTGTCCTGATAATCGAATTATCAACTGTGCATATAAGATCTATCAAGAGAGTACAGACCAGACTGTAATATTAGTATCAAAAGATACAAATATGAGACTCAAAGCACGCTCTTTAGGTCTAGAGGCAGAAGATTATACAACTGATACAGTAGATGATATTAGTCAGGTCTATTCTGGGAGCAGACTCATAGAAAATGTGAGCTCATCTGAGATCGATTTGATCTACGGGTCGCAGGGTGTTGAATTAGATGATATCAAATCAGTTGATATGCCTCATCCAAATGAAAGTTTTATTATAAGGAATGGTCAAAAGTCTATTTTGGCTTCTTATGATCCATTTGATAAGAAAATAGTACAGGTCAATAATCCCTCTGCTTATGGAATCAAACCAAGGAATGCGGAACAGTCATTCGCACTTAATATGCTATTAGATGATCGAATCCAATTGATCACTATCTCAGGTAAAGCAGGAACAGGAAAAACATTACTAGCTTTAGCCGCAGCACTTGAGAAGCGTAAAGATTTTCGTCAGATTTTTCTGGCTAGACCAATTGTACCATTAAGCAATAGGGACCTTGGATTTTTACCTGGAGATATACAATCAAAATTGGACCCTTATATGCAGCCATTATTTGATAATCTTTCAGTGATCCGTCACTTGTTCAAGCACGATGATAAAAGAGCAATCAGAATTAAAGCCATGTTAGAGCAAGATAAACTATTGATAACACCACTTGCATATATTCGAGGTCGCAGTCTGCAAAGATCATTTTTTATCGTGGATGAGGCTCAAAATCTGACCCCACATGAAGTAAAGACCATAATTACCAGAGCTGGAGAAGGAACAAAAATAGTATTTACGGGCGATATTCATCAGATAGACCATCCTTACTTAGATAAAAGATCTAATGGTTTAACATACTTGATTAGTCGCATGAAAGGACAAGATGTGTTTGCGCATATCACGTTGGAAAAAGGCGAGCGTAGTGAACTAGCAGAATTGGCAAGTGATCTTTTATAATTATGGCAGTTGAAACATTTCCATCGTTACAAATACACTTAGATCAAGAAGGGAGAGACTCTCTTTTTAGATTAGCTCGCTGGAGTAAAATATTGGGCTCTATCAACTATGGTCTTGGTGCGTTTAATGGAATACTCTCTGTCCCGCTTTTATTTAAGGGGCATCAAATGGCAGCTCTATCTATACCTTCAATATTCGTTTCAGGAATCCTTATCTACATGGGAATACAACTAAATGGAGCATCATCAAAAATACTAATGTCTATTGCTAAGGAAAGTGACCAAGACTTTACTGGTGCTTTGGATAGGATCCAAAAATTCTTTTTCTTTTCTGCTACACTTTATTTGATCGGATCTATTTTGTTTATACTCATACTAACATTAGGACTGATGACCAATACAAGTTTGCCTGAACCATCAGATCAACCTCCAACTAAAGTGTCGATCTAATTCCCCAAGATCTCATCTATTTTTTCATCTACCTTATCTTCTACTATCTTACGGGTAGATTCTTTTGCCTCATTAATTGATTCTGCTGCTGACTCTTTAACCTTATCTACACTTTCAGATACTGACTCTTTTAATTCATCCATATTCTTTGGAACCTCCTGGCCTGTATAGTTCAAATAGATCGCATAAATGATCAGTAAAATGCCAAACAGAAAGATCCATTTTATTATCTTCTTAATAATTGAGTATACCAGCAAGATCGCAAGCACTACTGCAATCGACATATAAACTGGATTTGAAAATAATGTATCTATAAATGCTTCCATTATAGGATGAATCTAAAAAAGGAACCGGTTCATGATTAAGATAAATCTAATTAATTTCAATTGTGCGTTATATCCAACTCCTAATTCTATTTAACTGCCTAATAGCGCAATCAAAATATCCTGCTGATTCACTATTAAGTTCTGAGAAAACACCTACAATATATAAGTTAGGTCTTCTACCCATTGCCGGGTGGCAACGCATATCATATAATACTAATTTCTTTAACTGCCAGTTTTATCCAAGTTGTTCAAATTATGGTGCACATGCGATTGGTAAATATGGAATTATACGTGGTGGGGTCATCGCTTCTGATAGAATCATCCGCTGCAATCCTTTTGCGATCTATTACCATATAGATATAAACCGTCCTTTTAATGAATCTGATGGTAGATTGATTGACCCAGTGGCACAAAGAGCTTTATCCACTAGTACTCGGTCTCCTTTACTTGCAGCGCTATTATCTTCTTTTATCCCCGGGGCAGGTCGTGCTTATTCAGGAAGATTATTTGATGGGATAATGGGGCTATGGACCTTTTATTTAACTGGAAGCTCAGCTTATTTAGCGATAAAAGATGAAAGACCCTTTGCAGGCCCGTTTCTAGGCATTATGGCAACTTATGTTTACCTTGGAGAAATATATGGTGCTTGGCGAGCAGCAAAATATTACCAAAAACCAAGAAAATAGTTTAGAGCCACCGACTGGATTCGAACCAGCGACTTGTTCATTACGAATGAACTACTCTACCAACTGAGTTACGGTGGCAAAATCATTAATATAAAATTATAACATAATTTTACATCATATGATGTAAAATCAAGAAGTATTCAAATTCTTAACACTATAAATAAACAAAAAACCATATTAATGGGCTGTAGATCGAAACGGAAAAATATTAACAAGATAAATAGGAATTCATACCTGATCTCTATAACAATTATCTTTTTTCTTATGATTGTATCCATTTCATTTTCAAGAAATAGTGGCTATTTAAATCTTGAAGTGGTTGTGAATGATGATCCATACCCTGCAAATATTTTTGTTCATACAACTCGTTCTTATCCTAGATATATGGCTGTGATCGATACACTAATTGAGCCTGTGTGGTTCATTAACTCTGCTCACCTTGGTCTTGATTTTAAAGTCAATCAAAATAGTCTTTCTTATTTTGATGGTTTAAATAATTCTTGGATCATTCTAAATGAATATATGAGCGAAATAGATACACTAGAATGTGTGAATGGATATTATGCAGATTTTCACGATCTACAATTGCTAGATGATGGGGGCTATATATTGCAGGCATATGACTCAATTACAGTGGACTTAAGCGGGATAACACCTGGCGGACTGACAGATGCAGTTGTGATCACATTGATCATTCAAGAGTTTGATTCAAATAAAAATCTTATTTTTGAATGGGATGCATGGGATTACTTAAATATTGCCAATTACCAACATCTTAATCTTGCTGATAACTTTGTTAATTGGATGCATGGTAATAGTATTCATGTTGATTTGGATTCCAATATACTTATATCAAATAGGAGAAGTAGTGAAGTAATTAAGATCGATAGATATAGCGGGCAAGTTATTTGGATCTTTGGCGGGCCAAATAATGAATTTGATATAACAAATGACCCATATAATGGATTCAGTAGGCAACACGATGTAAGAAGAATTGATAATGGAAATATTCTTGTGTTCGACAACGGCAATGATCATGAGCCCCCAATATCAAGGGCTTTAGAATATGAACTAAATGAAGATCAAAAAACTGCTGACCTCGTATGGGAATTTTCTCATCCTAATGAATACGTCGGTAATGCAATGGGTAGCGTACAAAGATTACCAAATAATAATACTTTGATAAATTGGGGAAGATTGATTGGGCAGGGCGGTGGATTTACAGAGGTAGATTATGATAAGAATATTGTTCTTGATATTCAATATCCTGATACGGTGCACTCCTATAGAGTCACAAAGTCCAATTGGAATTTTGATACAAACTTAATTTCAGGTGATACAAACTTGGATAATATTGTGGATATTATTGATCTAAGCCTGATAGCAAATTATTCTAACCAAGAGCAATCATCATTGGATGTTTTCCATCTATTTAGATTTGATATTAATAAAGATCGGCAAGTCAATGATGATGATATACATTTACTTGCTCAGATCATAATTGGATTATGATAGCCGAGAATCCTTTTTTATTTTAAGTATACTAAAATAAAAATGCGTCCCGATTCAAATACCTCCCCCCAAGAATACTTACTAGTAAGATTTTAGTTATTAATAATTTTTACCTTAACTGCAAGGTGGTCTGAATAACCACCCAGCAACCTGTTACCTGCCCAAAACCTAAAAGGGTAATGCTTATAATTGCCTTCTTGTTGACGATATTTTGGTAAATCTAGAATATATACAGATTCATTTATGACTGAAAGGTTATTGGCATCCTGCAGTTGGTCATTTACGATGATTTGGTCATAAAAATAATCTTTCCCTCTATATACATACGTACCAACATTTGGTTTCCCGATCATTGGCTTCATTAGACTATTTAAACCAACTTGCTCTAATAGTTGAATGTTCTTCTCATCAGGGTTTTCATTGAAGTCTCCCAATAAGATAATTTCAGCAAATTCATCATTCATTTTTAGGGTTTTAATTTCTTTTATGATCAACTCTGCGGTGGATGTTCTTTTAGGGATCGCTTTTTCTCTTCCTCCGTAATTGGAAGGCCAATGATTAATAAATATGTGTAACACTTTGTTCTGAAACTTCCCCTCCACATAAAGTATATCTCTCGTATTTCGTCCGTTTTCTAATGTGTTTAGAATAGCTTTACTTGAAATGACTGAGAATCGATTTTTATCATAGAATAATGCGTTATCAATACCCCTATTATCCGGTGATTCATAGTGAATGATACTATAATCACGTTCTATATAGGCAGTGTTGAGATCATTTAAGACTTTTGAATTTTCAATTTCACAGAGGCCTAAAATATCAGTGTCCAGATCAAAGAGCACCTCAGAGCAATGTCTAATTTTTAGATCATAAATTTCT
This sequence comes from uncultured bacterium, assembly GCA_913020665.1. Classification (GTDB taxonomy): domain Bacteria; phylum Fidelibacterota; class Marinisomatia; order Marinisomatales; family UBA1611; genus CACEUX01. The sequence continues at coordinate 10,067 of CAJVZI010000039.1, forward strand.
TGAGTGACATTTTTCCTTCCACCGATTGAAAATTCATCATCATTTTTATTAGGATCATTCTCTAGATCAAATAAATTTTCTGCATTCCAGAAACCAATACTTAATGGTTCTTCGCTTTGCAGAAAGGTTGTGAGGGTTAATATAACTAGGATATAATGTTTTATATAATTAAGCATAAATAAATCTAACCATCATCCCTCAAACAAAAAACCCCGTGAATATGGGTTTGTTGTAATTAATTTGATTAAATAACTTTTATAATATTTATGTCACAGCAAACAATACTTAAGCGCATTCTGGTAATTTTATTTTATAGTAACACTCTTTATGCAGAGTCTGGCATTTTAAATATAGGGTTTGATATCGATGATACTGTCTTGTTCTCAAGAGATGTTTTTCTGAATATTCCTAAAGACAAAAGAAACCCGATAGATTACGGATGGGTTAACACACAAGATAAAAACCTATCCCTTTACATTGAACCAACTGTAGAGTTGATTAATTATTTTATAAGCAATGGACATAATATTTTTTTTATCACAGCTAGGTCGGGAGCAAATGGTGAATACCTAGCAAAGTTTTTATCAAAAGGCCTTAATCTTCAAGTGAAGAAAGATGAAAATCTATTTTTTTGTCCAAGTGAGACTATAGATGGCATCCGTCATACCACTAAACACCATGTAATGGAAAAGCTAAAATTAGATTTATTTTATGGAGATGGTGATTCAGATATGGTTGCCGCATTGAAGGCAAATGTTCACCCTATAAGAATCATACGACATAAAAAATCCATTACTGAATATGGACCAAACTATTTTGGGAACACATTAGATGGAAAATCTAAAAAACATCCCTTTGCTTTTAAAGATCTAGAAATTTTCTATTCCAGAGGAGTTGGAATATTTGGTGAATCTATTTATCCTATAGTTTGGAAAGGTCCTTCTTAGAAACAGATTATATTTATCAAGCATTCTAGAGTTTGTATTTTTTATTCTTACACAAAGACCATCCCATATGTTTTAGCGCTTAATTATACATTATCGCAATCATCATGTACATCAGACTTCAATGGTTTTAAATGAATATGCTCTTTCGGTATGTAAAAACTGGCTAGTATCTCAATAAAGATAAAAACAAGGGCGATAGATGCAGTTATATAAGCACCCTCTGCTACTGCTGACAGTACTTCTATGAAATGACTGATCCCATGAAGCCTCAATCCCCATCTTAATATTTCAAGAAAATGTTTTTTTAACATATTATTTGAATAATTTGAGATAATTTTTTCATAGTATTCAAATCTACCTATCATCCCAGAAACAAAAAACCCCACAAATGTGGGGCTCGCTATTGATTAAAAGAACAAACTCAACAACAACTACATCCGCCAGAGCAGCAACTACACCCACTATATTCCCAAGTCCCAACTTGATCAATATTAAGACTATTAAAAACCCAATCAAATTTTATACTTAACCAATTAGAAACCTCATCAATATTCCAGGTTTTTGTACCCCAATTTAATTCAACCTCTTTTGGTAACTTTTCAAACTCATCATGATCTTTATCCCAAGTAATATTTGTGATTTTTAAAACCGGGAATTCATTTTCATTCATTTATTACTCCTTCAAAAAAATTAGTAACTAATAATCTTAACAACATTCATTACTATCACATTGGCAATATCGCATATTATATAAGTGCAAACCCACAAGTGTAAATGCAGGTATGAATTTTAAATTTTCTGCAAGGTTTACCCATCCAAACTTAATATTAAATATCAACAAGAATAATGCCACCCAGCTAGTCCACAATCCATATGAGATCCATTCATTTGTTGTTGATCTAGTCGCTTGGATAATTGCAAAAAAAGATATGAAAAGAAAAAAGTAATCCATCCATTGCCACCATAAAGGAGCCGTATTACAACAACTCGCAGAGCAAGCTGATGCAATGAAAAAAAATGGTGTTGCTAGACAATGTATCATACACAATCCACTCGCCAGAGCACCAATAGCGTCAGATTGTATTTTAAATAATCCTGTTGATGGATCGATAAATTTTAGGGTTATTGCTTTAAACATATTTAATTTTACCTTTTAAAGTTATTGGCGGTGCTACTATGCCATTAAGATGTCTTGGGATAATATTGGCATGAAGATTATAAATGTAGCACCACCATTCTTATTTACTTAAAACTTCCAACATATTGAATATATTTTTCTTTATCTACAGATACTTTATTCCAAGTATCCTGTAAGATCAAATTTATTTTCTTATCGATCATTACCTGTATGTCATCTCTATATTTTTTATAAGCATAATAATCCGTATCTGTTAAGGTATTGATCTCATTTTGGAAAAAAGTGATAGGGTTTAATACAGAGTAGCTTCTTACAAATTTATTTTTTTTCTCACTTGACCATTCAATGGTACGAGCAACATCTTTATTGAGCATATTCACAAGGCCAGATAAGCTTCTGTTTATTATTCCTTTATTCAAACTTGTGTCAGCTGCATATAAAGTGGTTTGTAAGGTTGGGAATGCTTTTAATAATTCTTCACGCAGAGTCTCTGTTGGCAATTCAAAGATCTTATTACTTTGGTCTCGACTCACATCAAGATAATCTGTCATATAATTAGCTGGATACTTTAAGGATGAAAACTGATGCACAGCACCAGGGATGATGATACAAAATGCTAACCAAATGGAGATCATTTTCACCGCTTGGTCTGAGCTTCCATTTCCAGAGACATTTACAAGAAAGAAAATAGTAAACCACATGAGAAGGTATAGCAGTATAATTAGAAGAAAATTAATATATTGTTGACCATCCCCTTGAAAGACTCCTGAAAAGAAGGCATAAGGTATTGTTAAAATGAATAGTAAGCTAAACGTAAGGATATAGTAGAAAGAAAAGCGTGTAAGCAACCACTGCTCTTTAGATATATTGTTTAAAAAAATGAGGTTATCAAATCTAAGATCTTTTTCTAGGCCACCAATGTTAAACAGCAATATGATCACTAATATTGGAGCTAGATATAACAAAACAAAATTGAAATCCAGAGTCCCTATCGCAATTCGCTCTGGATTTGCAATTTCTTCAGCAAGGTCGCTATCAAAAATAGTACTCCAGTTTGTTACTCGTTTGTAATACCCATATTGCTCAGACTGACCTAAGCTAAAAACCATCATTGGGGATGGAGATTTAAAAGCATATGACGGCGTATTCCAGATGGCCCAATATGGAATTGTTGGATCTCTCCTTGGCTTATCTATAATGCCTTGCTCTATTTCTTCATATTGAATGATCATCCTGTCTATAGACCTTTCATTGTCAGTCTTTATAGCCATTATTTGCTCTTTATGATCTTTGAATAGTCCATAACCATTTTGGCAGCCGTAAATAACCGCCAATCCAAACAATGTAAGTGAAATAGTTTTAAATGGAGATCTAACTAAATGAACAAATTCACTTCGTGCTATTTCAATGTATCGTGTCATAAAATAATTTTTTTATTTGTATTTAGTTTGATCAAAAACGTTATCAATAGAACCCACCACAACAGAAATAGTATATCGATCAAATAGTGACCGATCTGATCATTGATCTTTGGAGCATTATAAGAAAAACCTTGAACAGATCTAAAAAAAGTACTGTCTACTGTCCATCCCCAATCTCCAGTCTTTGATCCCCCATATGCATGTTTATCATTCAATGCTTTTATGAGTACCCTCCTGTAGTCTTCTGCTTTTTTTAAAAAATCGAGATGGTGTATCATATCCGTTCCACAAAAGCCCATACTAGCACTTTGTAATGATGCAAATGGATTTAATAATCCTGAAACTTGATAGAGACCTTTTTGGTTCTGAAGAATATTATAATTATTCCCAAAATGTTTATCCCAAACAAGATTCCCATACTCCTCATCTTCTTGCATTACAATTCCATCAAAATTAATGGGAAGCT
>CAJVZI010000040.1 GCA_913020665.1 uncultured bacterium
CTGCTTTTTCTTTAATGAAGTTGATCATTTCTGGAGAATCTAATGGTGGATTAGTATTAGGCATTACACATACCCTAGTGAATCCTCCAGCCATAGCAGAAAGAGAACCTGTGTCTAAAGTTTCTTTGTCCTCTCTACCAGGCTCCCGAAAATGTACATGTAGGTCACAAAATCCATGGGTAATTATTTTATCTTTACAGTCAATAATCTCTGCTGATCTAGGAGCATCAAATTCACCTATGCCTTCAATAGATCCATCTTTTATCCATATGTCAGCTTTATATGTTTGTTTATTGAATGGGTCTATGATTGTTCCTGCTTTTAGAACCGTATGTTTAGATAGTTTTTTTAAAGGCATTTAATCATCTCCATGGTTGACTTTACCTCCACAAAGAAGGTAGAGAATTGCCATTCTTGATGCCACACCATTTAATACTTGATCTAGAATGATAGCTTGGTCGCTATCAGCAATGACCCCATCAATCTCAACTCCTCGGTTCATAGGCCCAGGATGCATAATAACGATCTCCTTTTTATGCTTTTTCAATCTTTCGTCAGTGATTCCAAATGTTGCTCTATATTCACGAGTTGATGGTATTAACCCGCGCCCCATCCTCTCTTTTTGTATACGAAGTACATTTAAAGCATCTGCCCATTCAATTACCTCGTCCAAGCTAGAATTATACTTTACATCCATATCTTGAAGAAAATTTGGTATCAAGTTTGGCGGGCCACAAACCTTTATCTCTGCTCCCATAGTAGTTAGTCCATAAATATTACTTAAGGCAACGCGACTATGAGAGATATCACCAATTATGCCAATTTTTAAACCATCAAGTCTTCCAAATTTTTCATAAAGACTCATCATATCTAGAATGGCTTGTGTCGGGTGCTCATGTGTGCCATCACCAGCATTAATAATTATTGCATCAATGAATTGAGTAAGATGTTTTGGCGCACCTGGAGTTGGATGCCTCATAACAACTGCATCGATCTTCATTGCCTCTATATTTTGAGCGGTATCTTTAAAACTCTCACCTTTTTTTAGACTACTAGAAGATGCGGAAAAATTTACAGTATCAGCACTCAGACGCTTCTGCGCAAGCTCAAAACTGATCCTAGTCCTTGTAGAGTTTTCAAAAAATAAATTGACAATGGTTACACCCTGTAGTGATGGGACTTTCTTAATTGGTCGATCCAATACCTCACGGAAATTAAAAGCAGTATCAATGATTGTTTGAATATCCTTAGCTGGATAATCTTCTAAACCCAATAAATGTTTTTGTTTTAGCATTATTATTCTTCGACTTTCACTAGCAAAACATTATCAATACCATCTACTTCATTTAGCATTACACGGACATGCTCTCCATCATTGGTGGGTATATTTTTGCCTACATAATCGGCTTTGATAGGAAGCTCTCTATGACCCCGGTCAACTAAAACTGCTAATTGTACCTTAGCTGCTCTACCAAAGCTATTTAATTCATCTAATGCAGCTCTCACAGTCCGGCCAGAGTAAAGAACATCATCTACAAGTATCACTACTTTACCATCAAGTGAAAAGGTTATGTCTGTACCCTTAATTTCGGGTACTAAAAGACGTTTTCTAAAATCATCACGGTGAAAAGTGATATCTAAAGACCCCTGATCTAGGTCTATACCAATAAATTCATTAATCTTTTGCTTGATACGTGCGGCTAGAGGGACACCTCGATTATGGATTCCAATTAGAACGATTTCTTGTGGAGCTTGATTATGTTCTAATATCTCGTGACATAAACGCGTAATTGAGCGTTCGACTGCCATTTCATCCATTAGTATCTTTTTTTTCAATTATAATGTTCCTTATCAAAAAAAAACCCCCGGCAGAGTCTAAATATCTCATACGGAGGTGTATTCTCTGCCCTTTCCTGCCTCACTGGACTGGTTTAAAGGGTTAAAAAGCGGCGTAAATTATAATATTACTTTTAATAAACAATAGAGTATTTGACTAATATTTTGAGAATCTAGATTATCCATTTCTAAAGTTAAGTCTATTGGTTCTTTTTCAAACCATTGAGCCTGTTTTTTAGCGAATTGACGAGTTTTAACAATAATCTCCTCTCTCATTTCTTCATGGGTTATTTTATTATTCAGATATGATTGGATTTGATCATACCCAATAGAGTTAATAGCGGGATAAAGTACCTTATCATTTTTTTGTTTGCTTAATAATAATTCCACTTCTCTAATCCAGCCTTGATCTAGCATTGCATCTGTCCTACGCATGATTCGTTTGTTTAAGATATTTCGTGTCCATTTTAATTGAATAGTATAAAGATCTAATTCTGCTGTTGGATTAGATATTTGGTCAATAAAATTCTCACTTGGGGTTTTACCAGTTACTTCAAATATTTCAAGTGCCCTAACAAGACGTTTTTTATTGTTCAAGTGTACAAGCTCTGCATATTCGGGGTCTATAGAACGGAGCTTTTCTAATAATTTAATTGGATCATTATCATAAGACTCTTCTAATCGATGCCTAGCTGAAATATCTGACGTACTGCCTTCAAATATTCCCTTTGATATTGCCCTATAGTAAAGCCCTGCTCCTCCACAAATGATAGGTACCTTACTATCAGATCGAATAGTTTTTACTCTATCGATAACAAGTTTTGAATATTCTCCAGCTGATATGGGGTCTGATGGGTCTTGGAAACCAATCAAATGATGTTTGACCCCATCCATTTCCTCGATCGTTGGCTGGGCTGTTCCTATGGACATACCTTTATATATCTGCCTAGAATCCAAGCCAATAACTTCTGCATTTAACTGTTTTGATAGTCTCACTGCCAGTGAAGTTTTTCCACTAGCTGTTGGACCAATTATGGTAATTATTCTTCTCATTCTGATTGATTAAAAAAAATGAAAATATTTATATTTTAGATACCTACCAAGGTAACCTATCTAGATCAACGTTTCCACCCGATAAGATCAATCCTACTTTTTTTCCACTAAAGATCTTTTTATTATTTAAAACTGCCGCCAATACAATTGAACAAGAAGGCTCAACAATGATCTTCATGCGCTCCCATATCATTTGCATAGTAGAAATAATATCTTCTTCAGAAATTGGTATGATACCATTCACTTTTTCTCTAATAATTGGAAAAGTTATCGTCCCTATTTGAGCTCTTAGCCCATCACAGATAGTGTTGGTTGTTTCATTTGATTGAATCTTTCCGCTCAGTAATGATCTATATGCATCATCTGCCTCCATAGGCTCAGCTCCATATATCTGAATATTTTTATTTTTTTCCTTAGCGTAACAAAGAGTACCACCTAATAGGCCGCCACCACTTACAGGAGTGATAATAATATCTAGATCTGGATTCTTTTCCATTAATTCTAAAGCGGCAGTTCCTTGACCGCAAATAATACGTTCATCGTTATAAGGATGTACGAGTACTGAGCCTGTATCATCTAAAACTTTAGTTAACGTTTGATCTCTAGAGGCTTGATTTGGTTCACACCATATGATCTGTCCTCCATTTCTTTTTACATTTCTTATTTTTATATCAGGAGTATTATTTGGCATTACAACTTTTGTTATCCCGCCCAAATTTGTAACAGCCATAGATAATGCTGCACCATGGTTCCCGGAAGATGCCGTTGCAACTCCTCTTTTTAGTTCTTCCTTCGATAATTGAAGAACTGTGTTACTGGCACCTCGTATTTTGAATGATCCAGCTTTTTGGAAATTTTCACATTTAAAATATAGTTCAGCATTTGCAAGATCGTTCAAACTTGAGTTTGTTAGTACTGGAGTAGTATGAATAAATGATTTTATTCTATTATGTGCTTCTTGAATTTCATTAAGTGTAGGCATATTAAAATTTAATGTTATTAATTGTAATGAATTGTATAACCAATGTAAAATTTTGCAAATGATTAAAAGAAATATCTTTCTATTATTTTTTATTTTTTCTTGTAGTCAGAAAACTATAATTCCAGTATCTATCTATACAGAGCTAGGTCCTATTGCTTTAGATCTTTATCCCCATATGGCACCTATAACTGTAAATAACTTTTTAAAATATTTAGATGAAGATCGATATAAAGATTTTCATTTTTATCGGGTTGTCAATCTAAATAATCAACCTGAAAATGATATCAAGATCGAAGTGATCCAAGGGGGATTAGGATTTAATAAACATGATCAAGAATTAGAAAGCATACCACATGAAACCACTGAGGTAACTAGATTAAAACATTTGAATGGAACGATCTCAATGGCACGGATGGAACCAGGAACTGCTAGCTCAGAGATATTTATTTGCATAAATGATCAGCCTGAACTTGATTTTGGAGGTCTTCGTAATCCTGATGGTTACGGATTTGCAGCATTTGGAAGAGTAAGTTCTGGAATGGAGGTTGTGAAACAGATACAAGCTCTTCCCTCAATCCAGCAAATGTTGAATACTGTTGTTAGGGTAGATTCAATTATTAGAAATTAATTAGAATGCCAAGGTATATAATTCTTTTTAGACATGGAAAGTCAGATTGGAATGCGAACTATGCATCTGACCATGAGCGTCCAGTTTCCAAGAGAGGAATCAAAGCTGCAAAAAAAATGGGTAGATATCTTAGTAATATTGACCAAGTACCAGGACTTATAATATCATCCACCGCACTCAGAGCACGTAATACAGCTGAATTAGCTATTAATGCAGGAAAATGGAGTTCAGACCTAGTTCTCGAAAAAAAGATCTATGAAAGCTCTGTAGATACTTTAAAAAGCATTATAACTAAACAAAACGATGAGTATAATAGCATTTGTCTTGTTGGCCACGAACCAACATTCTCATCTTTTATTGAGCGATGTAATGATTCTATTTGGTCGAGGTTCCCAACCGCATCTATGGCCCGCATTGATTTTAATATAAATAGCTGGTGCGATATTGATCTCAAAATTGGAAATTTGGTTTGGTTAATTAGGCCAAAAGAATTAGATCAATGACGTTCAAATCTGCCATCTAATTCATCTAATGACATTTGCACAATTATTGGTCGTCCATGAGGACAGTAATAAGGGTGCTCAGTAGAAAAAAGCCTGTTGACCAGTTCTTGCATTTCCTCTTTCATTAGTGAGTCGCCTGCCTTGATAGCAGCCTTACAAGCAAACATAGCCGCAAGGCCTTCCTGAAATGAGCTATATTGTTTACGTTCTTTAATAAAATTATCCAATATCTCTCTTATCACATCCTTCTCATTTCCAAGAGCCATTTCAGAGGGTATGGCATCTATTTGTATAGATGATTCATCTTGTTTTTTAATTTTAAATCCAATCTTTTCCAAATAGGGTAATACATCCAATAAGGCATCGAAATCATTATGGGAAAAATCAATTTTTTCGGGAAAAAGTAGTGTCTGAGATGCCATAGAAGTAGACTCAAAAGCTTTAAGAGCCTCTTCGTACAATACTCTTTCATGAGCAACATGTTGGTCAATGATTACCAGTCCGCTGTTAACCTCAGAAACAATATATTTCTTATGGATCTGCCAAATATTTTCCGTAGTAATTGATTCCTGATCTGAAATAGGTGTGTCAGCGAGCTTTGAAACATAATCTCTGGCCCTATCAATATTACTTTTTGTGGGTGAAAGAGGTTGGAGCTGGTCAAAGTTCATGGTGCTCTGGTTTGGATCAGTTGTGATGGTCTCATTTGGAATGTTTTGCGTCTGATTATAATATCTTTCATTGCCTGCAGACATTGATGAATGTTGTTGAAAAGAAGTATCAAATCCAGGAATTGTATCTAGAATAGAGCTAAGTGCTTCACTGACAGCCGACTTTAAGATATTGAATACCCTCCACTCATCTTTAAAACGTACTTCTGTCTTCATAGGATGTACATTAACATCTACTTGATCTGTAGGGAGCACTGCATTGATCACAAAAAAAGGATATTCTCCTCTTTTGATTAAAGATTCAAAAGCGTTGTAGACTGCCCTATTCATAAGACGATCTTTTATAAAACGTCTATTTAAAAATAAGTATTGCTCACCTGGACGAGAACGGACAAGATTTAGATTACCTACAAAACCCGAAAAAACATAGTCCCCCTTTGTAATGTTAAGTTCAAGCAAATTTCTAGAATATGTGGGGTCTAAAAGGTTATCTATTCGATCTTCAAGAGGCTCTGGTAATACATGGAAAATATCTCGGTTATCTGATACCAGTTTGAAAGCAACTTCTGGAAATGCCAGTCCATAGCAGCGAACAACATCAACAATTTTTCTCAGCTCTGTTCTAGGTGTTTTTAAGAATTTTTTACGTGCTGGAGTATTATAAAATAGGTTGCGAATTGTCACCTCTGTCCCGCCGATCTCAGCTGCTGGCTGCACCTCTCCAGGACTACCGTTATTGATTGGGAGTTCTGCTCCTTCTCCATTTCCATTGCTAGAGACTATGGACATTTCTGATACGGAAGCGATACTGGCAAGCGCTTCTCCACGAAATCCCAAAGTATCTATTGAAAAAAGGTCATTTACCGTTTGAATCTTACTAGTATGAAATCTCAAAATAGATGATGGGAGTTCTTCTGCTGGTATTCCATCACCATTATCACGGACCTGGATTGTTTGATGTCCACCTTTTTCAATAACGATCATTATATCAGAAGCACCAGCATCTAAACTGTTCTCAATTAATTCTTTGACAACAGATGCAGGACGTTCCACAACCTCTCCTGCGGATATTTTATTTCTTAAATCTTCTGATAGTGCTTTTATCATATAAGATAATATTAGCCTTTAATAATAGAGACCGTCTTTTCAAAGACCTTCTTGTGAATTGATTCTCCATTCTTAATTAAAGAATCAACTTCATTTTGAAGCGCTTCACAATAAGATGTATCATCAATTTCTGAAAGATTTATCATTACATTCATACATGCTCCCCTAAGACCTGCTAGAGCAACTTCAGCTGCAACACCTGCGTCTGAAACTGAATTTGGATTTCCATTTGTCACTAGTTCTTCTGAAAGTTCAATAACTCTTAAACATTTTTTGGCTGTTTCTAATGGTATCTGGATGGCATGTTTATTGGCACTATCTAAACTTTCTTTTTTTATATTTTTTTCTTCATCTGTAGTTGCCGGTAACCTGTTTGCTTCCATGACCTTATTGAATGCCTGTGTATCTTCTTCTACTAATACCGCTAATCGGTCTTTAAGCTGTTGTGCCTCCACACCGATCTTATCCATAAGTGGTTTACTATCAAGCATTTCCTTTTTCTCGTGAGTAAGTGCTGCAACCATGGAAGATAGCGCAGCTCCTAAAGATCCTGCTAATGCAGCAACACTACCGCCTCCAGGCGCTGGACTGTTGGTAGATAATTCATTTAAAAATTTAGTATCTATCATTGTCTGTTCTTTTTGATCGCCATTATCCACAGCGTAATCTATTATTTTTTCATTTATAATAAAGGGTGCAACATCATTTAATCCCAAAGACTGTATAGCACATTCAATTATATCATTAACAGGAACTCCAATAGACCTATTTTGTTTTTTTAAGTAATAAGTACCTGCCATAAGTAGCGCTTCTAAAGGAATCAATCCAACAAGTTCACTTCCTGTTACTCTTATACCTCTTTCAGTAGCTAACCTACATGCTTCATCAAAAACATTATGTATAGTTGAGATCTTGTAATTATTAAAATTTATTGAGATCTGAGCTCTTTTAAAACTATCCACATACCAACCTATGGCCTTTATCTCTTTGAATATACCTGGCACTTTGACCGGTTTACCGTCTTCATGACGCACTATCTCTCCATCCAATAGATTTTTAGAATTTGGATTTGGTATTCTCTTGCTTCTACCTGCTTCTCTTAGCTCAAATGCAATATCGGTTGCTAACCGATGATCGCGAGTATTAAGATTAATATTATAGGCTATCAAAAAATCTCTACACCCAATAACCGTGGCACCGCCTTTTACATGGAGCTTAGTAGGTCCAAAATCAGGCTTCCATTCTGGGTCAGCTAATTTATCAGTTAGTCCTTCATACTCCCCTTTCCGTATATCAGGTAGTTTTTTTCTTTTTGGGTTCTGTGCAGATCTTTCATATAGATATATGGGAATATTTAATTCTTCACCAACTCGCTTTCCAACTTGCTTAGAAAGCTCGACACATTCCTCTTCTGATACACCATTAATTGGAATAAAAGGGCAAACATCAGTTGCTCCCATCCTGGGATGAGTTCCACTATGCTTACTCATATCAATAACCTCTGAAGCAATCTTTATTCCCTGAAAAGCAGCCTCTGCTATTGCCTCTGGTGGACCTACCAATGTAACTACAGTCCGGTTTGTATCTTTACCAGGGTCTACATCTAAGACCGTTACCTGGTCTACTTGCTTAATATGATATAAAATTGTATTTATTTTTTCAGTATCTCGCCCTTCGGAAAAATTAGGAACGCATTCTATCAATTTGTTCATATATCAATTATAAGCAATGGTATTTAAATAGATGATAAAGGACATTACTATGATAAACATCCCAAACGTCCACCATAGTGTTCGTCCTCTATTTCTTCGTTTGGGGACTATATTTTTAAAATAACCCATCCTACATTGGGCTACCGCCTAAAAACAATATCATAAAAAAATTCACAAATGGTCTCATGAATAGCCAAAGAATAGAAAAACCAGTTATATAACCAAATAGTATCAAACCAAAAAGTACCTGTGGTCCATATGATTGGATCTTCCAAGCAAGCTGTGGGTTTTTCCGCATCAAATATGCAGAGAATATTTGTGATCCATCTAATGGCGCAACAGGAATCAAATTAAAAACTGCTAGAGCAATATTGATCTGAGTAAAATATAATATAAGTAAATAAATAGATTCTGATAGTAAGCCTGTACCATTTAAAAGTCTAAACACCATCCCTGCTAACATAGCTAAAAGTAAATTAGAAAGAGGACCCGCAGCTGCTACTTTCATCATATCCACTCGTGGATTTTCTAAATTTCTGCCATCTACTGGTACTGGTTTTGCCCAGCCAAAACCAACAAAAAGAATCATCATAGAACCCATCACATCTAAATGCGCCATTGGATTTAGAGTTAATCTTCCCATTCTTGCTGCAGTATTATCACCACATTTTGACGCCATCCATGCATGAGCAAATTCATGAAAGGATAATGCAAACATCAATGTTGGGATTAGAAGCACTAGCGCTTCAGGTGAAAGTCTGAATAAAATGTTTAACTCCTTGGATGATGTGTTTTATAGATTTCTTTTAAATGATGTTTATCCAAATGTGTATATATCTGAGTTGTGGATATATCGCTGTGCCCCAACAAGGCCTGAACAAAACGTAGATCTGCACCACCTTCTAAAAGGTGCGTGGCAAATGAATGGCGTAATGTATGCGGCGAAACAGATTTTGTAATTCCCGATACAAGGCACCATTTTTTTAAAATATTATTTATCATTGCACGGGTAAGCGGTTTCCCATTTCTGCTAACAAAGACGGAACTGGAACTTGTTTTTTTTATCAATTTATGCCTGGTGTTAACTAAATAATCATTTAGAAACCTTTTTGCTCTGCCGCCTATTGGCAATAGGCGTTCTTTAGATCCTTTTCCCATGACCCTAATTAGATCATCATCAAAAAATAAATTGGAAGTTTCTAGATCGCAAAGTTCTGTAACTCTGATACCACATGAATATAGCATTTCAATAATAGCTTTATCTCGTTTTGCAAATTGATATGAGTCGTCAATAGATTCTGTAATATTAGATATTTCTTTTTCACTCAAAACTTCAGGAAGTTTTTTAGGTATTTTAGGACTATCCAAATTAAGAGCAGGATTCTCTTTTATAATTTTTTCACTAGAAAGAAAATTATGATATGAACGAATGGATGAAATAATACGTGCAATACTTTTAGCAGCAAGTCCTGTATTATTCAACTTTCTTACATAATCTCGAATATGTTTTGATGAAATATCATGTAAAGATTTTATTCCTTTCGAAACAAGGTGTTCTAAATATTGTTTGAGATCTCTCTTATATGCATCAATCGTATGGGCTGAAACATTCCGCTCGACCCTGAGCATTGTTAAATAATCCTGAAAATAATCATTCATTTCATTTTAAAAATTCATCTTCCAATAGACCACAAATAATCTGTCCTATCATTATATGCCCTTCTTGAATACGTTGAGTATTCTCAGAAGGTATATAAATAGTTACATCTGATAATCCATTTAATTTTCCACCTGTTTTTCCAGTAAAAGAGATAGTCTTAAGACCTTTGTATTTTGCTTGCTTAATTGCAGCAATGATATTTGAAGAATTTCCACTTGTCGAGATCGCTACTAATACATCATTCTCATTACCCAATCCTTGAATTTGTCTTGAAAAAATAGATTCAAAATCGGTGTCATTTGACCATGCGGTTATAAATGAGGTATCTGTTGTTAATGCTAGTGACGGAATGGGTTTTCTTTCATGGCTTGTCATACCTCCCATTAATTCAGTTGCTAAATGCTGAGCATCTGCTGCACTGCCACCATTTCCACACCATAATATCTTTCCACCATCCCTTATAGAAGCAATCATTATTTCAGCTGCAGACCCAATATCATTAATGCAGCTATCTAAAGTAAGTTCTTTTACAGAAATACTTTCCAAGATTTGTTCTTTTATTTGTTTATGCATTACTTCCTACAGTGAACTGCATCTGCAAGCTCTTTTGTTAAATTTAAATCATTCTCGATAATTGTACCCGTTACAATGATTGAAGCACCAGCACGAACAGCTCTTTCCGCAACCTCAGGAGTTTTAATTCCTCCACCAACGATCAAAGGCACATCTATTACATTTTTTACAGCTTCTATTAAAGCTGAAGAAACAGGTTGTTTAGCACCACTTCCGGCTTCAAGGTAGATCAATTTCATACCAAGGTACTGTCCAGCTAGTGCATGAGCAACTGTGACATCTACTCTGTCCATCGGTATAGGCCTTGTACCACTCATAAATTCAACAGTACTTCCTGCACCACCATCAATAAGGATATATCCAGTAGGAATTGTCTCAACACCCATATCTTTAACTAATGGCGCTGCAATCACTTGTTCTCCAATCAAGTAATGAGGGTTCCTACCAGATATGACAGACATAAAAAGCATTGCATCGTAATAGGGATTTAATTGCCCAACTCCACCAGGAAAAAAAATCACTGGAATATTTGAACATGATTTAATCAGCTTTACTCTTTCTACGCATTTTGTATCCATCATTAAACTACCACCAACAAAAAGAGCATCAACACCAGATTCATTTGCTTTTAAAACGCGGTCTTGAATTGAGTTTTCATCATTCTTGTCTGGATCAATAAGTACTACATAAGCAGCACCATTTTTCTTGACCGTATCAATTAAATGGGTAAAAATTGACATTTATCCTATAAGCTCTTTATATGCAGCAGATTTCATTAAATCATCTTTCTCATTGAGATTTGTAGGTTTGATCTTAATAAGCCATCCATCACCGTATGGATCTGAATTTACCAGGTCAGCTGAATCTTCTAAATTTTCATTCACCTCTAGAACAGTACCTGTAACTGGAGCATAAAGTTCAGACACAGTTTTAACTGCCTCTACCTCACCAAAACTATCTCCCGCATTAACTTGATCTCCAATTTCAGGAAATTCAATAAATATAATATCCCCTAATTGACTTTGCGCATAATCTGTGATTCCTATAATAACCTCATTATCTTTAAAATTGGCCCATTCATGTTCTTTCGTGTATAGAAGCTCTGAAGGTATGTCTGACATGTTATCCCGACCCCTCCCACTTCTAGAAGATTGGTCAAGGTTTCGCATAGAGGATATTACGTTAAATTGTCGGAGTAAAGACATAAAGGAGATTTGTATGCCACTTACATGCCTTCAGTCCCACCCCGCTTCAACGATCTTGGGGTAGGCTTCGCTCCTTATCTTATTCCACCTCCAGATGATGTTGTTAGATGGACAGTAGGCGAACCTGGTTTTGACACTCCCCGCCCGGTTGTCGAAGCAGCCATTGCAGCATTAAATAGAGGTGAAACCCACTATACCCGCGGCCCTGGCTCTATGGAGTTATGCACCAAGATTTCGATTCAAATCAATCGTCTTTGGAATTTGAATTCAACTCCAGAAACAGTATTGGTAACACCCGGTGCCAAACAAGCTTTACTTTATGCAATGATGGTTACAATGGAACCAGGAGATGAGATCTTAATCCCATCACCAGCGTGGCCAACATATGATGGACAAGCTGCTTTACTTGGACTCGTCCCTATATTTACAAAAACGGATGAAAATTTTCATCCCAATCTAACTCACAATAATTTAATAGTTTTCTAATTTCATCTTCACTATTGTTAACAATATCTTCATAATTAATATCATATATAAAATTTTCAAATTTTTTTTTCCAAAATTTCATATGT
>CAJVZI010000041.1 GCA_913020665.1 uncultured bacterium
GGTGCGATCTGGGACAATAGAGCTGGAGATGTTAACCTGCCATCCTATTCCAGAGATTATGATCGCTTTGATTATTGGGGTTTTGATGATGTCATTATTGATTTTGGTGACGAATCTGTTACTTGGGATTACATCACTGAGGCTGTACATACGGGCGACATAGATGGTGATGGAGACTCCTCAGATGTTATTATGACTCCTTTTGCTATGTACAGGATCAAGGCTTTTGCAGATACTGTTAGGTTATTTGCAGGTTTCTGGGATACCAATGGTGATGGTGTCTGGTCGGTTAATTCTGAAGTGGATGAGACTGGTGAAACAGTATATGACTGGACCGCTCCTACATATGGAGCAGAGTGTTATGAGCCTATCTATGCATGGCAGGGATACGATGCAGCTGGTAATGAGATCAGTTATGATCCGGCTAATGAAGCACAGTATATTGCTGATAATGCTCTTTCTACTTCAGCGCATGTTACCTGGGGAGATGCAACAGGTGAATTCACCTACCCATTCGTTACCGCAACGTTATTTAGTGCCTATTATGGTCCTGATGCAGATGGAGTGTATGGTTTAGGGTCTCCTGAAGGCGGCGTTACTGCGCTACCTATCGCTGGGAATTATGATAAGTTTGGTACTGAGCTAACGGTCAGTCACTATTTCAAATTTCAGACCGCAAAGGGTAATACCACAGATGATATGTTTGAGTTCTCTACCACAGCACCATCGTCTGGTACAGATCTAGCGGCGGCAGATCTTGATAGGATCAATGTATTTCCTAATCCATACTATGCTTCTAATAGTCAAGAGACCAATAGGTTCGATCATTTTGTAACCTTTAATCATCTACCAGATGATCAAAGCGACGTTACAATTAAGATCTATAGTATAGATGGAGTTCTGGTTAGAAAGCTAGAATCAATGTCAAATGAATCACAGTATCTACAATGGGACCTAAGGAACAATAGTAATCTACCAGTTGCGAGTGGACCTTACGTTGCTCATGTGAATACAGCGCATGGTGAGAGAGTTTTAAAACTCTATATTGTTCAAAGAAACCAAGTAGTTCAGTACTACTAATCAAATTTGATAACGGAGTAAAAAATGATGAAAACACTTAAGATAGTTTTAACATCAATTCTACCACTGGCTGTTTTGATTGGTGGTGATGAATCAAGGATTGGTACCAGCGGTGGTAATCAGGTCCTAGTTCCAGTTGGAGCAAGGGGTATTGCGATGGCAGGTTCAGAGCGCGTTTATTCAAGCGGCTTAGAGTCTGTATATTGGAACCCAGCGGGACTGGCAAGAAGTGAAACCCCAACAGTGCTAGCGAGTAGCATGGATCTATTCAATGATATAGGCGTGAACTACTTTGGAGCGTCTTCTAATTTTGACAAATTAGGATCGCTTGGAGTTACAGTTAAAAGCATAGATATGGGAGATATCCCCGTGACCACTGTTGAAGATATGGATGGTTTAGGGGGAGGTACTTTTAGGCCTACGCTTTCAACTTTTGGACTAACCTATGCTAATTCTTTTTCAGATAGGGCCTTTTTTGGCGTAACTGGTAAAGTGGTATATGAAAGTATTCCTAGAGCAACCGCTACTGCATATGCATTGGATATTGGAGTACAATATACTGGCCTTGCTGGTATTGAGAACTTAGGTCTTGCTTTAGTTCTTAATAATCTAGGGACAGATATGCACTATACCGGAAGTGGTCTTACCAATACTGCAACAGGAGATAATGGGATCCCAGACTTTTATAATTTGGAATCCTCCTATGATAAGCTACCTTCTACCTACAATATGTCATTATCATATCAGGTCGCAGGTGCAACTCTAGGTATGACATATACTAGTCATAACTTTTCTTATGATGAGTTAAATCTTGGTGCGGAGTATACTTTAATGGATATGATCCATTTACGTGCTGGAATGACCAATGCTATGCTGGAAGAAGATTCAGCAAATCAAGATGAAACATTGTTCAGTATGAATTTTGGTGCTGGTTTAAAATATAGTCTTTACGGCGCAAACCTTGTCGTTGACTATACAATGAGAAACCAAAGTGACTCATTCAACACTAGTAATGTGTTTAGTCTAGGAATCGTATTCTAGGTTCTTATTACAAGTAAAAGTATAAAAAGGGGCATGTTTCATGCCCCTTTTTTATTCTTTAAAAATTTTTGCTATCATATCGTAGAGCTCCGGATTAGACATTCCCTTTCCAAGATAGATCTCATCAGACCCTTTTTGTAATATCATTTCCCAGTGAAGGTGGGAGCCTGCCTTTGAACCTAATGTGCTTTCCCGCATCCCTGTATTTCCAGACCCGCCCAAAAGATCGCCTCTTAAAACCTTAGTGCCAGGTCTTAAGTTTTTTTCTATATATGATAGGTGAGCATATATAGTAATAGATCGGAAACCAGGGACCAGGTCAAATCCATGGTCTATAAAAATTGCTTGTCCTAAAAGAATACTGTTAAATATATCTGACGGCGTATGTCCAACCCTAGAACTTGCTTCTAATAGGCCTTCTCTAAATTCAGCTGGGACCTCTTCATAGTCATGGTCTGCTCTAATAATAATACCATCTGCCACCGCTCTTACAGGGGTCCCCCAATTGGCAAAAAAATCAACTCCTCTATGAATACCGCTTCGATAATCTCTTGGGGCATTTGGTAATCGCATTGCACGTTTAGGTACGGGGACATTATCACATGGTAATCTAAGTGTTAAGGAATCAACCCAATTTTTATTGAATCTAACAATAGTTGAATCCTCTTTAGGATTATATCGTTCAATTGTAGATAAAATAGATAAAGGTGAGTTCTTTGGTCTTTCTATAGCCTGTGCCTGCAATAAAATACCATTAGCCAATAAGATAGATATTATAAATTTCATTTATATTATAAGGTGGTCTAATCCTCTCTCACAAACTTCCAGTGGCTCACCAGTGAATGACTTCATATTATTTCCAACCAAAATAGAAGAGTCTTCTTTACCGCCAAGACTAAAAGGTTCATTGAAGTATACTATTGATGTAGGGAGGTCAATGATCTTGATCGTTTCAAAAAGAGTATATTCAGCATGTGCCCAACTTGTAGGAATAAATAGGAGGCCATTGGCCCAATTTCTATTACGCTGTAAAAAATTAACAGCCTGAAACTGTTTATGTGTTTGATTAACTTTTAATTTTACATCCTTACTAACAGCATGGTTCTTTATGCCCTTATTTAGTTTATCTAGGGTAAGTCTTTTACTTATTGTTTTAGACCTTAGACCAAGTAGATTCAGGTTTGGTCCTTGTAGTATCAAAATATTCATTAGAGAGGAAGAAGGTTTCCAATAATATAGCCAATGATCATACCAATGAGAAGCGCTAGGGTCATTATACGACCCTTAGCTAATTCAGTTGCATAGCCCTTTTTTATAGCAATACCGGATACAAGAGTTCCTAAAGCATTCAATATCCAAAAAATAGGAATTGATATGATTTTTATTATCATAGGCCCAATTAATGGAATTGCAGCTACAAGAGCCCCTATCCCTACAAACAATTCAGTGAAGACACCAATAATAAATGCAGCAAAAACGATGATCTTTTTGTCTATGCCGTAGTAAAGTGCAAGACCAATTATTGCACAAGCAAGTAACCACAAGAGAAGCTTCTTTCGATAAATAATAAAAATTGATTCTCGTTTCACAATTGAACCTTGACAAGAAGCCGTATTTTAAATAGTGGAGTAAATAGAGATCTACTCTTTTATATATTTTAAAATTGTACTATATCCGTAATACTCTTCTGATTCCAATTCGCTCGTAATAATAATTAGCTCATTGTCTTGGAATTCGTATGTTCCATAAGTGGTGTCTGAATCTACAATTATAGTTATGTATTTCTCCTCAGCATACCAGATACCAGTTCCTTTCTTTTGTATCCCATCATTCATTACATTATATCCAATAGAACCTGATTCATTAAAGGATAAGGTCTCCACGTTATTTTGATCTTTGTAAACGATTGTGATTTCCTCTCTCTGTGCTTCTGTGATCGTGGTCATTGATTGAAATACCCAGGTCCCTAGCAATGTAATTTGATTACTTTGAGCCTGCAGGATAACAGAAAAAGAGATTAATAATAAAATACGCTGGATTTTCATTCTATATACTATAGAATTTTAATGCATTCTATTAATAAAGGTCTAGACTTCTTTGTTACGAACCATTTGCGCTTTGATATAGAAATACTTCATCTTAATACTTGCGGCAATGATTCTTCTTTTATTTTTTCGTGAGACCCAAAGTTCTTTGATCGAATCATCATTTGCTATATTGTTCATAAAATAGTCACGCGTATTTATACTTTGTGAAGAGTCAGAAATAATAATATCCAGTCGATAATGATCAGTTAGTATTGAGTCATGCCCATCCCATACATTAGATGAATCAGACCAAAGAAATCTCGCCTTCCCAAATTGACCTTCATGTTCATATTGGAACCATTTTGTATCCAAAAGATCTTTATCATAAGATTGTACCATAGCTAACATAGTAAAAATATTAAAAACAGGATTTGATAGCTTGATCTTATTTTTGTTATTGTATTCAATAGTTCCGCTTGTATCAATAACTGCTGATGAGGTTTTTTTATAATCTCCTTGGTTGATTTTTTTGCTCCAGTTTTTTAATGAAAAATCTTTTGTGTTAAATGTTGCCTCATAGTAATTATTAGCAGGCCATATAATATCAAACAATCCACGATTTTGCGTTCTAAACTCGATCTTATCTGATGAAGATATGGTTTGAATCACATCACAAGCATGAAAACCAAAAACACTAATAGAGTAGTTCTGACCAAATAATTTTGTATATAAAAAGACGACGATAATTATCTGTTTCATGGTTTCCAAATAAATTTCCCTCTTAATCCTAAAATTCCGACCAATGGGATATATACAGGCTGCATAATTGACCATAAACAATAAGGCAAGAATTCAATTTTTCTATCAAATAATCTACCACCAAGGAAAATGACTATGCCCTCAAGACAGAATTTTATACATAATAATAAAATCCAAGGTCCACTAAAAACAAATGAACCGATTGTTATAATGTTAAACATGAACATAGTTAATAAAAAATAAAAGAATAATGGGTTTCGATTCGCGTTTGATTTTGAGTTTGATGACCACCTAACTCTTTGATTAATAAATTCCTTTGTATTTGGCATTGAACTCGTTTCTACAAAAGAGTTCGGATCGATATTTACGTACCCCTTTTTTAATTTTGAAATTGCTTGGACCAGATACATATCATCTCCTGATATTTGATCCTTAACTGGTTCAAACCCGTTAATTGAAATAAAGTCATCTTTGTAGAATGCTAAGTTTTGTCCTGTTCCAGACCAAAAATAACCCCATCCAGCAGCCCCCGTGTTTGCAGAAATGATACTTAAAAAATCAATATGCTGATATTGTTCAAACAAAGAATTATTATAAACACCAATTTCAGAAAAGCCAATACATATACAGTCTTTATGCATTACTGAATAAGCCATGCTAGAAGCCCAAAGTTTTCCTACTCTGCAATCAGCATCTGTTAACACTATAATGTCTCCCTGTGCTGATTCAATCCCAAGGGTCAAAGCATGTTTCTTAGGTGTCATATTAGATGAGGCTTTTTGTACTGTAATGGTTTTTATTAGTGCATAATCCTCCTCTGCTTTGGCTAAGATCTCTTTCGTTGAATCAGTGGAACGGTCATTGATAATTATCACTTCAAGCTTATCTAAAGGGTATTCTTGATTTATTAGGTCTTGGATTAGGTTTGGTAGGGAGGCTTCTTCATTTCGCGCTGCGATAATAATTGAAACCATAGGAAGTTCTATAGAAGACTGAATGGGTAGAACACTATGTTTAAATAATCCAGTTACAATAAAAATTATGAAAAACAGATAGCAACATATAAAAGCAAAGAGTAAAGCAGACATGATTTACAGAGTTAATAATAACCCGGCTATCATAAAGTATAGTAAGACCCCTAATATATCAATACTTGTAGTTACAAACGGGCCAGTAGCGACAGCAGGATCTATATCTAATTTCCTCAAAATAAGTGGCGTAAAGGTTCCCACGGCAGTCGCCAGAAGCATTGAAGAGCATATACTAAGTCCGACCACTACACCCAACATTGGATCTGAGCCAAGAAATTTAAAATTTGCAAATATACCAAGCATTATACCATACAATACCCCCAGTATTAATCCTACCCTTAGCTCTTTTAAAAGTACCTTGAACTCATTTCCAATTTCAATTCTTCCTGTAGCCATTCCTCTAACTATAATTGTAGAGGACTGAGTTCCAATATTTCCACCCATGCCAATAATTATAGGAATAAATGCTGCAAGTGCTATCATGCTCTCTAGCATATTCTCATACTTTCCTATAATATAGGCTGCCATAACGCCTCCTATCCAGCTTGCAAAAAGCCAGGGTAAACGTACTTTAGCATTTTCCCAACTAGACTTTAGAAGAATTTCCCGGTCTTTACCTGCTCCTGCCATTTGCAAGAAATCTTCGGTAGCTTCCTCTCTGATAACATCCACAACATCATCAACCGTTACTATACCAAGTAAGCGACCATCTCCATCAATTACTGGTACCGCTAAATAATTATATTGTGCAACAATTTGCGCTACATCCTCTTGATCGGTCTCAGGCCTTACAGAATGAACACGTTTTTCCATAATGTCTTTTAGTAGTGTATTTGATGGTGTTGTTGCTAATGCTCGTAAAGATGCAACGCCTACCAAAGAATCATCTTCATCAGTAATATATAAGTAAAATACCATTTCTGCTTCTTGCTGATCCTGTAGGGTTTTCAGCGCATCTCCACAGGTAGTGTTTTGATACAGTGTAAACACATCAGTAGCCATCATAGAACCAGCTGAATCTTGAGGATATGCCATGATCTCTTCTATTTCTTCTTGCTCTTCTTTTTTCAAGAGATCGATAACAGACTGGGCTTGCTCTTCTTTTAAAGAACCTAATATATAACTTTGATCATTTGTAGATGCGTTTTGAATTAAACTAGAAACTCTTTCTGCATTTTCAGTATCCAATATTTTTTCGATAAGTGTGTCATCCAATTCAACCAAGAACTCTACGGTATGATCATTGGCCTGCATCAGACTAAAAACTTGTTTTTGCTCTTCATCATTAAAATATCTAAAAACAATTGCTAGATCAGCTGGGTGGGTCTTATTTATTAGTTTTACTAGGTTGGTCTGTGCATGTCGACGTAAAAGGCGCCCGAAAGTATCTTTTAATATTGCTATTTCATGTTTGAATAGCTCTTTTCTCATGATTTGGTATTCATTCTATTAATTCCGCTAAATCCATAGTAGGATGTATATATTGCGAAGAGAATTATCCAAGGAGCAACATGGCCATTCCATATATATAAATTATTTTTTTCAAGATCTACAAATGCAAAGAGCATGGCCATTGCGTTGTTCATACCATGTAATATGAGAGCTGGTAACACAGATTTTGTTTTCCAAGCAATAAAACCTAATATAATTCCCAAAATATATATTTGTGCAAACCAATAGGGGTTCATGTGAATCATAGAAAAAATAAGAGCGGTCATGAGAATAGCTCGCGTTACATCCTTCCAATGTTTTTCTAATACTTGTTGGAAAAAACCTCTAAAAAGTAATTCTTCTCCAATTGGCGCGATAATTGCAACCGCTATAAATAATAAAACAAACCCTAAGAATGTTTCTGGACGCAAAAGAGCATTAAGATCGACAATATATTCTGGAGCTGGGAAAAAAGATTGTATTATTCTATCTAACTCATCCGATAAAATAATAACGCCCGTGGATAGCATTATACTATGTATCAAGGTTTCATAGGAAATAGAATTTATTCGTAGTCTTTTAAAAATAGGTTCTCGCTTTGATTTTAAGAACCAAAGCAATGGAACGATCATAAAACCTTGACCAATTATAAAAGAAATAAAAGTATAAAATTTTTGGGAAGAGTCAGGATTGGATAGACCAATCGCTAGGACTAACCCCCCAGCTATAAAGGCTGAAAGAATTGAAAGAATGACAATGCCGAATGCGGCTTGTATACTGAACCGATTGTTCATAAGAATCAGTTTCTTTATGCTCCATTTTTAGAACTTAAAATTATCAATTGAATATAAGAAAAGATGATTTGTGATGATAATTGATTGATGACAAATAACGGTCTTTGAATATAAACTTTATTAATTCCTTTTTATCATGTGCATTACTATTGATGCAGCAGTAGCAATATTAAGGGATTCTCCCACTCCACGCTTTTTGATTTTAATGAATTCCTTTACTTTCTTCTTATTTCCATCTGATATGCCATGAGCTTCATTGCCAAAAACAAGCACTGATTTTTTAGGAAAATCATACTTTGTTATATCAACACCATTTGTATGAGCGCCAATAATATGATGAGTTTCAGAAAATTGATCTAATTCTACTTCTTTATATAAGTTCACAGCAAAATGTGCACCCATTGCAGATCGTACTGTCTTAGAATTGTATGGATCTACAGATTTGGGAGATAAAGCAATATTTTTGAATCCAAACCAAGACGCAGATCTTAGTATAGAGCCTAGATTTCCAGGGTCACTTATTCTATCTAGGTAAAGCCACTCACTTTCATCTAGATCTACAACATTTTGCTTTGGTATCATACAAGTTGCGGCAATTCCAGATGGAGATTTTGTAGAACATATTTTTTTCATTTCCATCTCAGATAATAATTTTACTTGTTTTTTATCAATACTGGTATGTAATGGCAGACTTTTTTCTGAATGGTAGAACTCTTTTGTGCAAAATATTTCTTTTAGAGATGAACTCCATTTAATTCCGGCCAATACAAGCCTAATACCTTCAATAAAAAAAAGCCCCTTAAGTTTTCTGAATTTGGCCTTTTTGAGTGATTGTATCTCTTTAATTTGAGTTTTATTCATTTTATTGATGGGAGTAAATATAAATCATGATAATCTGGACATAAGATTTTTAGATTCAAAGAGCAGATTTATACTTAAATCGACCTTGGTACGCACATTTGCTACCGGTAATTTTAACTCTAATTCTTCGAGTATATTATTTTATGAGTAAAGGACTACCTGATTTAAATAAAGACTTCTCCAGTTGGTATACCCAAGTTGTTAATAGAGCTGGGCTTGCCGATTATGGACCTGTAAAAGGAACTATGGTCATTAAGCCATACGGATTTCAGCTATGGGAAAATATTAGAGAGACGTTTGACTCAATGATAAAAAAAACAGGTCATGTTAATGCATATTTTCCACTTTTTATACCAAAATCCTTTTTAGCGCGTGAAGCACAGCATGTTGAAGGGTTTGCCAAAGAATGTGCTGTAGTGACTCATACTCGCCTTAAGGCGGATCCTAGAGAGGGGATTATCGTAGACCCTGATTCAAAGCTTGAGGAAGAAATTGTTGTGCGCCCTACTTCAGAAACTGTTATTTGGTCGATGTATAAAAAATGGATTCAATCATACAGAGATCTTCCTATACTTATAAATCAATGGGCTAATGTAGTTCGCTGGGAAATGAGAACCCGTCTTTTCCTTCGCACTAGTGAATTTTTATGGCAAGAGGGACACACCGCACATGCAACTGCAGAAGAAGCAGAAAAAGAAACACTAGACATTTTGGAACTATACCGTCAACTATCTGAAGATTTTTTAGCTATTCCAGTATATACGGGTGTCAAAACTGATTCCGAAAAATTTGCTGGTGCTGATAAAACTTATTGTATTGAAGCAATGATGGGAGATAAAAGAGCATTGCAGGCAGGGACGTCACATAACCTAGGACAAAATTTTGCCAAAGCCTTTGAAGTAACTTTTCAGACACAGGATAATAAAGAAGAATTGGTCTGGGCTACAAGCTGGGGCATAAGTACACGATTAATTGGAGCTGTGATCTTGACCCATGGAGATGAAAAAGGACTCCGACTACCTCCTAAGATTGCACCTATTCAGTTAGTAGTTATACCAATAATTAAAAATAAAGATCAGGAAGAGGAAGTAAAGAGCTTTCTAGAGCCACTAATAGTACAATTGCAAGATTTAGGGATTAGAGTACATCAGGATTGGACAAACAACTCTCCAGGGTTTAAATACAATGAATGGGAAATGAAGGGTGTTCCATTGCGGATGGAAATAGGCCCTCGTGATATAGTTAAAGATCAAGTTGTTCTAGCTAGACGCGATACAGGAGATAAATTAATTGTGCCCAAAGAAGAAGTTAAAGACCAGATAGTAGGCCTGCTGCAAGATATTCAAAGCGGACTATTTGAACAAGCTCTGGAATTTCGTGATCAAAATACCCATTCAGTTAATGATTATGACTCTTTTAAAAAAATCATAAAAAAAGGTGGCTTCGTGCGATGTGGTTGGGATGGAGAGCAGGCTACTGAAGCTAAAGTTAAAGAGCAAACAGCAGCTACTATTCGTTGTATCCCATTTGATGAAAACCCAAATGGATTAAGTTGTGTATTTACCGGCAAACCTGCAAAACATGAAGTGATTTTTGCTAAAGCCTACTAAAGCTGGTCATTGTGATCGTCCACACTCCTGCAATTGTATTAAAATCATTCCCTTATGGTGATACTTCTTTAATTGCGAGATGTTTTTCAAAAGAACAAGGGAAGATCAGTTTAATCATAAAAGGCGCAAGAAGTAAAAAGTCAAATCGAGCTAGTTATTTTCAACCTTTGAGTTATGTTGATTTAATTTATAATTATAGCTCAAAACGAGAATTACAAATATTATCAAAGGTCAATTTTATAGAATATTGGTCAAATATTTTGAATGATCTACGTTCTATTTCACTAACTATGGCAATTATAGAATTGACTGATAAAACAATAACGAATGAAGACCCTAATCAAAATTTATTTTCTTCATTGAGGGATGTATTAAAGGCTTATAATGAAAATAAATCAGACCCCAATTTATTATTCTGGTTTTATGAGTGTGCCTTATTAACACATCTAGGTTTCAAGCCTAATCTAGAAATTAATAATTTACCAGGCGTTGTTCTTCCAAATTTAGACCAAAGCGCAAATAGCGTTGCTGTCATAGCCAGCTTGCTTGCTAATGATATTAATTGCTTACCAGATGATCCAATTACAAAAAGAGATAGCAATATAATTAGTGAATACCTTTGGCTGTTACTTTGTTATCATTTTGATGGAGTACAGCAGGTTAAATCTATTGCTACCGTAAAAGAAATCCTTTCTGAGTAAATGAATTGGATTCTTAAAGCCCTTCTTAATCTGTTACGACTAGATTGAATTGCGTATATTTAGCTGAAAAATGAAATATCAATTTCAATCAAACCCCGGTGAGTTTTCGTACAGGCCCAATTTATTTACAAACGCCATAAAAATATTGGTTTCTGTAAATTTTGGAATATTTGTTTTACAAACAATCTCAAACGCAGAAGCGCTCTTTTTCCCATTATTTGGTTTAGTTCCAAAAATGGTTTGGTCTGAATTAATGATTTGGCAACCTATTACCTATCTTTTTTTTCATGGGGGTATTTGGCATGTGCTTATCAATATGTTTGTATTGTGGATGTTTGGCAGCGAACTAGAACGAATATGGGGGAAACCTCGTTTTCTTAAATTCTACTTTATGACAGGTATAGGCTCTGGGCTTATTACAATGCTTTTTAGTTTACAATCAATGACCCCTATTGTAGGTGCTAGTGGGGCAGTTTATGGAGTGCTCTTGGCATATGGGCTTACTTATCCTAACCGCCAGATATATTTGTATGGCATCATACCAATTAAATCAATTTGGTTTGTTATAGGGATTGGTTTTATCGCTTTTATGTCCTCTTTTAATAATCTATCCCAAGTTAGTCATATAACACATTTATCTGGAATGTTGATTGGATATTTGATGTTAAAAAGACCTTTCCAGTGGAAAACTTTCTGGTTTTCTATTAGGAAAAAAACACTAGAGTATCAAGTCCTTCAAAAAGAAAAAAAACTTTCTCATATACAAAAAATTGAACATGATGTAGATATTATTCTCGACAAAATAAATAGAGAAGGTTTTGATAAATTATCTAAAGACGAACAAGACCAGCTATATGAAGGTAGTCGTTCTTTATCTCGCCATAAGAAAAAAGATTAATTTTGGTAATTTTATATGAATCAAAATGATGGGACAACAGATTTAGGAACACTTATTGGCCTACTTGCTGGCATCAGTATAATCATTCTGGGCATTCTATCAGCAGGAGGTGAAATTGCTTGGTTCTGGAATTTTAATTCAATTTTAATTGTTTTAGGTGGCACCTTTGCTGCTACGATGGTGAATCTGCCTTTGAAAGCAGTCACCAATATTTTTAATATATTAAAAAATGTTTTTCGTGCTGA
>CAJVZI010000042.1 GCA_913020665.1 uncultured bacterium
TATTTAATTAATTACAAACTAAAAGGGAAATGAAGCGGAAAGTCATCATTATTGGCTCTGGACCTGCAGGACTAACTGCAGCTATTTATTCTGCCAGAGCAAATCTAGAGCCTCTTGTTTTTGAAGGAGCTCAACCTGGAGGACAACTCACCATCACTACTGATGTAGAAAATTATCCCGGATTCCCAGATGGTATCATGGGGCCAGAGATGATGGATGAATTTAGAAAACAGGCCCAGCGATTTGGTGCTGAGTGCATGTTCAAGACCGTAGATAAGGTCGATCTTTCCAGTCGTCCATTTTCAGTATGGGCCAATGATGAAGAATATTCTGCAGAAGCGATTATAATTTCAACCGGAGCTACTGCGAGGCTATTAGGCCTAGATGCAGAGACCGAATTGATGGGCCATGGAGTTTCGGCATGCGCTACTTGTGATGGATTCTTTTTTAAGGATAAAAAAGTACTAGTTGTGGGTGGAGGTGACTCAGCTATGGAAGAAGCTACCTTTTTAACAAAGTTTGCTTCTGAAGTGGTTATCATACACAGAAGAGAAGAGTTTCGTGCATCTAAGATAATGATCGAACGGGCATTGTCGAATTCAAAAATATCAGTAGAATACAATTCTACAGTAGAAGATATCAAGGGATCAAAAGAAGAAGGTGTGAGATCAGTTGTATTAAAGGACACGAATACGGGGGAACTACGTGATTACCCTTGCGATGGTATTTTTATGGCAATTGGTCATGTTCCAAATACACAGCTATTCCAAGGTAATATCGATCTTGATGATTCAGGATACATTATCACAAAATCAGACTCAACCTATACGAATATTGATGGTGTTTTTGCATGTGGAGATGTTCAAGACCATGTATATAGGCAGGCGGTTACCGCTGCTGGATCTGGATGTATGGCAGCTATTGATGCTGAAAGGTGGCTAGAAATACAATAGAGTAATATATCGCTTCTGATCTTCTATCCCTTTTTAGAACTATTGGTTCTAAAAGGATCAGAGAATGGCACAAAATAAAAGATTGATCTTTAAGGTCAATGATCTAGAAAAAGATTTTGGATCATATCAAGCACTGAAAATCAAAAAACTAGAGATTCACCCAGGCACCATTTATGGGATCATTGGTACTGTCGGTAGTGGTAAATCTACTCTCTTAAACATTCTTGCAGGTACTGAAAAACAATCTACAGGAACAGTACTGTATGAAGATAAACCATATGAAACAAATTGGCTAGGGCGGATCAAGGTCCATGATGATGTATTTTATACAAAATCACCATCGATCAATCTTTCAAGTAAAACGGTTGAACAATATATAGCAGCCAAGTTTGATAAAAAGAAGAACGTTATCCAAAACAGATATTTTAAAGATGGAAGCTTCAAAAACCTGTGGATAAGAAATATGAAAGATATATCGGTTGGTGAGCTCAATTGGTTGGGAATGATCCTAGCATGTGAAACTGACCCTCGAGTTTTATTGATCGATGATTATGGAACATATTTTAATGGTAATATGGAAAAGGATTTTAGAAAAAAGATCACTAGTATGAATCGTACATTAGGTACAACCATCATACTAAGCGGACCATCAGATATTTATATCAAACACTTTGCCTCTGTCCTTATTTATCTTGATCATGGCCATATATGGAAAATTCGACCTGGTATATCTAGAAATAAAACCTCTGGCCATAGAAATGATAAGAATCATAGAAAAGTGAAGCGTCGAGATAAGAGAAGAAATCAAAGAAGAAGATAAAAAATCATTTTATAGTATTTGTAATATGATTAATGTTCATAAAAATCATCTGTCACAACGAAATTTAGTATGAAAATACCAATAGAGAAGTTGCTGGATCAATTCAGAGCAAAACATATCCTTGTTATTGGAGATGTGATGTTAGATGAATATCTCTGGGGAGCAGTAAATCGGGTGTCTCCTGAAGCGCCAGTACCAGTTGTTAAACTAGACCATATAGATTATCATGCTGGTGGCGCTGCAAATGTAGCAGAAAATGTTTACGGGTTAGGTTGTGAGGTTACCATGGTAGGGGTAATTGGTGATGATGAGAATGGTGCTAAATTGGAAAATATACTTTATAAAGATAAAAGATTTAATTTGCATTTAATTAAGCAATTTGAACGACCAACAACTGTAAAGACCCGTATCATGGCTCAGGGACAACAAATGATGCGTGTGGATAATGAAACTGAAGAGAATCCTTCTTCAAAAGTTTATAGAGATCTACAATCGACTATAAATAATATACTTGATAGGGTCGATGGTCTTATCCTACAAGACTATGGAAAAGGCCTGTTATCCAAAGAAATGATATCTTGGATCATGAGGTCTGCTAAGGATGCTTCGTTACCTGTATATGTTGACCCCAAAGACCATAACTATGAATGTTATTCTGGTTCGAGATTATTGAAGCCAAATCTATCTGAATTTTGGAATAATGTTGATCAAGGTCCCTCTTTTGAGGACACAGCAATATCTTTTAAAACAAAAAATGATTATAATATCCTCTTAGTAACCAAAGGCTCTGAAGGTATGTCTATTTTCTATGATAATAAGATCGAGCATATTCCAACCAAAGCTAGATCTGTCCACGATGTGTCCGGAGCTGGTGACACAGTCATATCTACATTTGCAGTTTGTGATATTTGCGGTGCAGATCCCCTAGAATCTGCAACCATATCAAATTATGCAGCTGGACAGGTATGTGGAATGTCTGGAGTTGTACCTATAAAGATCGAAGATCTATCAAATATTAATAATGATCAGGATGATTAAGCCTTAACTGAATGCCTGGTCTCAACTACAAGATCATCTTATTAATTCTTTTATTAAGTGATCTATGCGGTCAACCAGATCCTAGATTCAGACCGTTTGATTGGGTTCTATATAGTGGTGCTGAAACAGTTTCATCCATAACGGAAGGATACACATTCGCATATATTGGAACTGGTTCAGGTGGATTAAAACGATTTAACCTGTATGGAAATTATTTTGATGAACCGATCACAACAGCACAAGGCTTGAAAAATAATAATATTACAGCAGTGCATTTTGATAAAAGCACGGGGCTATTATGGGTATCTACACCTGGACATATACAATATTCTTTTTCAAGAGAGGGAGATTGGTATGCCTTTGACCTACAAAATCTTGGATTATCACGATATGATCGTATAAAACAGATCGGTTCATCAAGCAGTTATATCTGGTTAAAAGCTAGATCTTCATTTGTTAAGCTTGATCATTCTTCAGGCACTCTAATAGGGATATACCCTACTCCAGATGAGCTTGATATATCATGGAGTAGTGGTCGTTATAATGGACAAAATGACATCAAAGAAATATTAATGGATTATCATATACTTGACGGTTGGACCTTAAATGGTGATCAACTGTTAGATAGATTGGGTAGGATATCACTGGTCTCTACTGGCTTTATTGGTAGTCATGGAAATGTTTTTCTAGGATCAGATAATGGTGTAATATTTTATGGAACAACAACAATGGAATCTCTCTCCCCGATCATACCTGATATTGAAAATACGGATGTCCTTTCAATTTTTTATAGTGGAGAAGATATGTGGATAGGAAGTAATGACTATATCAGGTCACAAGGTATTTCAAATTTAGATATACGTTCCTTCACATCTCAGATGTATTCTTTCGAAGAGACCATAAATATGACACCGTCTTCAATATATTCACTATATCATTCAAATTCTGAGTTATGGGCAGGCGGTGAAGGTATTATTTTATACTATGATGGAAGTGACGATTATTGGCGAACACTAGGAGAAGGAAGAGGTGCTCCAGCAGGAAAAATCTGGGACCTTTGTGGTGACGAAATCCACATTTGGGCTGGTTCGTCATCAGGTATAAGGCGAATTGATCGCGCAACTATGAGTGAAGATCCTATTGGTATTGAATCTTATTTTGATCAGAGGCCGGTATATGATATTGAAAGAATCGAAGATTTGATATGGATCGGATCTAGGGTGGGTTTATTTATTTATGCTGATGATGACCCACAACTTCTGCAAGCAACTGATCTAGGTAGAAAAAATTTTCCAGAGAGATTTTATCAAATAACTGTTATAGAAGAATATGATAGAGTAATCTATGTTGTAGGGGATATGGGCATTGCTAAATTTGATATAGAAGAAAAAGAGTGGGATCTATTATTTACTTCAGCCGTATATCAGAGTAAAACTATTTATTCTATGGCCGTAAATGATCAGCACATTTTCTTAGGTACTGATAGTGGTCTTATGAGAATCGATAAGCGTACGGGCTTGATCAAAGATTATTTATTTTCATTTATCGGTCAGGTAAATGAAATAGTACTTGAAGATAAAACATTGTGGCTCGGTACAACAACAGGACTAGTTAAGTTTAAATGGAAAAGAGATATTTAAATAGTATTAATACCATTGTATCCTTATTGATCTTTATATCAGTATTTGTACATGCCCAGAGGCCAGTAAGAGCTAAAAAACAAAGAACGAATGTAGAAAAATTTGTTTTAGCCCCTTTCGCTGATGCTGTCAGTCCAGATTCGATACGAATAGTGACCTATATAGAGATTCCTTTTTATGCGTTACAATTTATAAAAAAGGGGGACTCTTTCATTGCAACATATCAAGCATCTATAGGAATTAGTGAGAAGCGAGGACAGGATTTTGAACATGTAGTCTGGTCTGATTCTATCATTACTGATATCTATACTGATACAAGATCAGCAGTGAAAAATAGAAAGCATTTCACAGAATTTATTGTTCCTACAGGGAATCAATATGAATTGATCGGCGAATTGCAAGATCGGGATACCAGAAAAAAGGGTATACTGAAAAAAAAGATAGATTATAGATCATATGATAAAACGCCATCCCTATTAGACCCAAATTATTTACTAGATCTCACTGGCGACTGGGGATTTGGCAAAGATAAGATCCCGACACGTGGATTTAGAGTCAGAGAGATAGGGGAAGGTGTTGATGTTAAGATCACTGGTTTTATTGATAAAGGAGAATATGAAGTAAATATTTTTCTTTCAAACAGTACAATATCCGATTCTCTAATTCAGAGATTCTCTGGTGTGGGCGAGAGAGGATATTTTAATGAGACCATTTTTATTCCAGCGACAAAGTTCAGTGCCTTAAAAAATGATTTTAGGATCGAATTACTACAAGGAAAAAATAAAGCGGAAAAAAGATCATCATTCACGATATATAAGCCAGGAATATCTAGTTATGTATTTGATATTGACATAGCCTTAAAGCAGATGAAATATATTTTACGGAATGATGAGCGCTCAAAACTAAATGTTAGATCAAAGGAAGATAAAGAAGAATTATTCTATTCATTATGGAAAGAAAGAGACCCTACACCGCAAACTGAACGGAATGAGTTAATGGAAGAGTATTATGAGCGAGTTTCATATGTAAATGAACATTTTGATGGCTGGCAACCTGGGTGGGAGACAGACCGTGGGATGATATATATTTTATTTGGACCTCCAGATGAGATCCAGAGGACAAATTCCTCTACATCAAACTCGTCTCTATGGAATGATGGAACTAATTTAAATAGCCTATATCAAATATGGAGTTATTATACCATCAGTAAGCAATTTGTTTTTAGAGATCAAAACGGTTTTGGTGATTATCGACTGAATACGCCTTTTTTTGGTGCAGGTTTATGATCTTAGAATACTTCTCTTATAGTGGTATACAATCTTTTCAAAAATGCCCTGCACAATTTAAATATAGATATATTGATAAGATCTATAAGAAAGATGAAGGAATTGAAGCTTTCATGGGAAAAAGGGTACATGAATCCATTGAGTATTTATATGAACAGAAGATGGGAGGTAACACACTTTCCTATGACAATCTATTAAAATACCATTATTCTCTTTGGGAGAAGTCTTGGCATGATAGAGTAGCTATAGTTAATAAACAAATATTGCCCATCGATCAGAACAAAAATATAAAGCTATGGAAAAAATATGCAGCTTTTTATTTTAGGACTGGTGAAAATTGCCTCACAAAATTTTATACAATGAATCAACCATTTAACGATAATGTCTATGCCAATGAATACGAGATCGATTATTTTCTTGATGATCAAGGAGAGTATAGAATAAAGGGTGTAGTTGATCGTATTGATGTGGACCAAAGCGGTAATTGGCAAATTCACGATTATAAAACTGGTAAAAGAGCTTATAAGCAAAGTGAGGCAGATAACGATATGCAATTAGGTCTATATCAGGTTGGTTTAGAAAAGGAACAAGAAAATTTTAAAACTATAACACTTGTATGGCACTTTTTGCAACAAAGTAAAGAAAACATTATAGTAAGGTCTAAAAGAAGTAGGGATAGCATTGCTAGATTAATCGATAAGACCAAAAAAAATATCGATGAGATCAGAACTAGATACAAGGAGGGGAAACCTTTTGAAGCAAAGAAATCAATGCTATGTAATTGGTGTTATTACTGGGAAGAATGCCCTAAGCAAGATGGCCCAAATCCATATATAGGCCAAATAAAATGACCGAACTATCTCGTATGCAAAAAGATGCTATTATGAAAGCAATAGGTATGGATGGTCTTGATCAAGAAAGTAAGGACATACTCCTAGGTTTATTAAACGATAATAAAACAGAAAATATAACACCTAAATTATTTGTTGATGGTGCTGCAGATCTCCATTCAAAAACCGCAGGTATTGGTGGCGTGGTATATATAAATGATTTAGAGGTTGCCAAATTTTCTGAACCCTTATTCGATAAAACAAACAATGAATCTGAATATTTAGCTCTTTTGAATGGGGTTAAAGTAGTACTTGATTTAGGTTATGTATCTGTTGATATATATTCTGATAGTGAGCTAATTGTTAAGCAATTGATTGGTGAGTATAAAATAAAAAATGATAGAATGAAGAAACTGAATAATGAAGTGAATTCATATCTAACTAAATTAAGTGATTGGAGTATCAATCATGTTAGAAGAGAAAAAAATATGCGAGCTGATCAACTAAGTAAAATAGGTATGGAAGAAGCCAAAAGTAGTAAATAAGCGAAATGCCTGGTTAAATCTAATTCAATTTCTGTGTAAATTATCATTGTAACGCAATCAAACTAATTCCTTATATGTCTTCTAAATCATTCCCCAATGTTTTGAACTGGCTCTCAGGCGATGTTGCCATTGATCTCGGAACTGCAAATACTTTGATCTGGCTAAGTGGTAGAGGCATTGTCGTCAATGAACCATCAATTGTTACTCGAAATGTCCATGATGATACTATCGTAGCTGTTGGTGATGAGGCCAAGGCAATGTTAGGTAAGACCCACAGAGAATTAGAGACCATTAGACCTCTGCAAGATGGTGTGATCGCTGATTTTAAAATGACTGATGGGATGCTACAGGGCTTTATCAGGAAAATTAATTTAAATCGGTTGGCAAGGCCTCGAATGGTAATATGTGTTCCATCAGGAGTTACGGAAGTAGAAAGGAGAGCAGTAAAGGATTCTGGTGAAAGAGCGAATGCTAGAGAGGTTTATCTAATTGAAGAACCAGTTGCTGCTGCAATAGGTATTGGACTAGACATTAGTCAGCCTATTGGGAATATTATTGTTGATATTGGTGGTGGTACTACCGAGATCGCTGTTATTTCACTGAATGGTGTAGTAACGAAGGAAACTATTAGAATTGCTGGAGATGAAATGGATGAGGCAGTTCTGCAGTGGTTCAGAAATGAACATAAATTAGAAATTGGTCTTGGGATGAGTGAGAAGATCAAAAAAACAGTTGGTTCTGCAATGAAAATGAAATCTGCTGATATAGCAGTAAAAGGTCGTGATCTTGTTACAGGAATTCCAAAAACAATAGAAGTCTCATCTGATGAAGTGCGTCTGGCCTTAAAAGACCCTGTAAACC
Organism: uncultured bacterium; assembly: GCA_913020665.1. Classification (GTDB taxonomy): domain Bacteria; phylum Fidelibacterota; class Marinisomatia; order Marinisomatales; family UBA1611; genus CACEUX01. The sequence goes on from CAJVZI010000042.1 coordinate 7,974, forward strand.
ATATTGTAGAAGCAGTAAAGCGTTGTCTTGAAAAAACACCTCCAGAACTTGCTGCAGATATTTTAGAAAGAGGTATTATACTTGCTGGAGGTGGGAGTTTGCTAAAAGGAATAGATCAGATCGTCCGTGAGCGTACAAATGTACCTGTCAATGTTTCAGAAGATCCACTTCTATCAGTGGTCAAGGGAACAGGGATGGTCCTAGAGAATTTAAAAAAATACGAAGCTGTCCTGTTGTAGGAGTTTATGTACGGTATCTACCTGGCAATTGTCAGAAATAAAGACCACCTAGTATTCTTTCTTTCCCTAATATTATCCATCAGCCTACTGTTAAATAATCAAAATCCAAGGATGGGTATTATTAGAGGCAAGGCAGCCGAAATTATTTCATTTTTATCCTCCCCAATGACATTGATGAAATCACTTATTTTTTTAGAAGAGGAAAATCAACTTTTGCGCGAAAAAACCTTGGCACTCTCTCTGCAGGTCGAATCAATGCTTAATCTGCAAAAAGAAAATGATGAACTGCTAAGCATGTTAGATTTTAAACGTGAAACAAAATTATTGATCAAGCCAGCCAGAGTTGTAAATAAAGGATTGCAACCTAACTTGGTCTCCATAGTAATTGATGGGGGTAAGATTGATGGTATTAAGAAAGACCAAGCTGTATTAACTCCAAAAGGCGTGATAGGTAAAACCATTGAAGCAGGAGAAAAAGCATCTATTGTACAGCTTATCACTGATTCTAATTACAGAATAAGTGTTAGAATATTGCCTAGTGGAGCGACAGGTATATTAAGAATGATAAAAGGTAATACTGGACAAATAAGAGAGGTACAAAAAAATGTCCAAATTAATATTGGTGATAAGGTTGTGACATCAGGTTTTAGTGATATATATCCAGCTGGTTTACCAATTGGTACGGTAGAAGGTGTTTACGAGGACAGGGGTAGTTTTCAAAAAATCGTTAACGTTCAATTACCAAATGATATGAGTGCTTTCCAATATGTCTTTGTGATCGTAGAGAAGGTAAATGAAGATAACTAAATTCATTATTCCAGGTTTTTTGGTTTGGTCAATACAATTAATGTTTTCAGACCTACTTGCTATAGATACTGTTAGGCCTGACTTTTGCGTTATTTTGGTTTTATATTGGTCAATAATGCATGGGAGAATGGTTGGTACAGTTACTGGTTTTTTGATGGGGTTGATAATAGATCTTTCAGGTACTGGTATATTTTTTGGAGTTTCACCCTTGGTCTATTCCATAACAGGATATCTTGGTGGTAACCTTAATGGAGCATATATAAAGATGAATCCTTTCTATTTTTCATTATCATGGGTCACAATCTTGTTATTACAATTTTTTATTTACTGTGGTGTTCAATACCAGTCTTTATGGATCTTAGATCAAAAATTATTTTTTGGAAAATGGTTTGGTACTTCAATTTATACTCTAGCCTTTGTAGGAATTTTACAATTTATTTACCCATTTAATAGGATAGAATAATGTTAAAAGCAGATAATATAGCTTCTATCCGTCAATATTATTTAGCAGTATTGGTCACTATATGCCTTATTTCAATTCTAATTATACGTTTTTTCCAACTCCAGGTTTTAGATTATGATCAATATTCAAAAAAGGCAAATACAAATAGAATAAGGAAAGTAACGACATCCGCACCTCGTGGTTTAATTCTTGATAGGAATGGTGTTATTCTAGTAGATAATCTCCCAACTTATATTTTAAATGCAGTTCCTGGCGAATTAAATCATAAAGAAGAAACATTTGAACTTATCTCTAAGATAGTGAATTATAACCCTAATGCACTGTCAAAAAGTTATAGCAGATATTATAGAGGTCGTTTTATACCAACCAGATTAGCAAAAGATCTTACCTTTGAACAGATATCTAGACTTGAAGAAAATAGATTAGATCTACAAGGTGTCTATTATCAGCAATTCCCTGAGAGATATTTCCCATCTATTGTAAATGCTGCACATATTCTTGGCTACGTAAAAGAAGTTGATAAGGGAATACGACAATCATTGATTGATCCAAATCAATATGAGCTAGGTGATATTATTGGTTGGAGTGGATTAGAAAAAAGTTATGAGACCTATTTGAAGGGAGTACATGGAATTCAATTTTACCAGGTAGATGCATTTGGAAGGGAGGCGGGTTATGTTGAAGATTTTCCTCCTAGAGATCCGGAGCCAGGAAATAATATTATTACAACTATTGATATTGATATTCAATATAGCCTTGAAAAAATAATGGAGGATAGAAGAGGTGTTATTTTGGTGGGTATTCCTGAAACTGGTGAGATACTAGGGGCCGTTAGTAAGCCAGATTTTAATCCTGATCTATTTACTGGACGCATTATGGAAAAAGATTGGAATAATTTAATTAATGATAAAAATAAACCTCTTGTAAATCGCTTTACCCAAGGGTTATATCCTCCAGGCTCTATTGTTAAGATGATAACAGGAGCTGTTCTTATGGATCATCAAGATTTTGATCCTCATATGGAACAAGTATGCGATGGGGCATACCAATATGGAGATCGAGTTTTTGGTTGTTGGAATACACAGGGCCATGGTAAAGTGGATCTAACATCAGCCATTGCACAATCATGTGATATATATTTTTATAGGACAATTCAATACTACGACATTGATAAGTTAGCCAAATATTTCTATAATTTTGGTTTTGGGAGTATTGCAGGTCTAGATATTGAAGGAGAGGCAAAAGGAACGATTCCTACAAAAGCATATATGGATAAAAGATATGGTAGGTTTGGATGGAGTACAGGTGCACTTCTTAATTTTAGTATTGGCCAAGGCGAAATTCTTGTCACGCCAATTCAAGTACTAAACTATACTAATATCTTAGCCACTAGAGGAAATACTTTTAAACCTCATCTTGTAAGGTCTGATGTCTTAATTGAAAATAAAGATTCATTGATACCTGATGAAGATTGGGATAGGATTATTTTTGATATGGGTCAAGTAGTATCACATCAAAATGGAACAGGTAAAAATGCTGATCCATTAATCAATGGTGTTGATGTATATGGTAAAACAGGAACTGCAGAAAACCCACATGGCGAGGACCATGCTTGGTTTATTGGATGGATGAGTTTTCTAGATAATAATTATTCCATAGTTGTTTTATTAGAGAATGCCGGCTCTGGAGGAGCTGTTGCAGCACCAATAGCAAAAACAGTTTTTAATAATATCATAAGTCTTAATAACATGGCTTCCAAATGATCAGATATCCCTCTTTACAGTATAAGGAACTACCAATGAGTATCATTGTAATTGTTAGTATTTTATCTATCATTGGGCTTATTGTTTTAAATAGCATATCACAAGATGAATATGGTGGATTTTTTAGTGCTCCGTTCAATAAGCAATTATTTTTTTTGGTTCCGTCTATCATTTTAGCTTTTATTATTTTATTCATACCTAGATATACTATACATAAGTATTCCTATCCGTTATACGTAATAGGGATTTTAATGGTTTTATTACCTTTTACAGGCTCATCTCATGCAGGTACATACCGCTGGTTTAATATTCCTGGTTCTAATTTTTCTATTCAACCCAGTGAGTTTGCAAAAGTTTTTACTGTTCTTTTTCTTGCAAGATATCTTTCAGATCATAATCTCAAAATGAAAAAATTCACTTCAATCATTATTCCCATTGGCTTGGTATTAATTCCCACAACTATTGTTATGAACCAACCAGACCTTGGAACAGCTATAGTGATGATGACACCAGTTCTGCCCATGCTTTATTGGTCCGGTGCGAGACCATTTTATCTATTCCTTATTATAGCTCCCGTTTTCAGTATGTTAACTGCTTTTCAAACTTTTTCATTTACATTATGGGCGATAATATTAGGTGCAGTAATAATTGCCTCTAGACCTACTTTGATAATGTCTATTATTCTTTTTTTTGGAAATATATTTCTCGGGCTACTTTCACCTTATGCATGGAATTCTTTATCACCTTATCAGCAGAAACGTATTATCACATTTCTCAATCCTGAAAAAGACCCGCTAGGCGCTGCATATCAAATTATTCAAAGCAAGACCGCCATTGGTTCTGGTGGTGTTTTTGGTAAAGGTTGGGGGGCGGGTACTCAGACTCATTTGAAATTTCTTCCTGTGCAAGAGTCTGATTTTATTTTATCTGTTATTGGAGAAGAAATGGGTTTTGCAATGATTGCCAGTATTTTGATCTTGG
>CAJVZI010000043.1 GCA_913020665.1 uncultured bacterium
TATTATATAATTATTTGATTTATAAATGATAAGATCTTTTCTCCTTTACGCAAGTTATACTATCATTCTTTTAGTACTAGCAATACTCTCTTTTTTATATCTAGCACCACAATTTGGTTCTAATCCCACACCTGAACAGAAAGACCATTATAAAACTTTTTCTAATTACAAAGATAATGGTTTTAAAAGCCTAGAAGATACACCGATGATGACGGGCGAGGTCTCAACTTGGGATTTTTTCATGGATCATGAAAATAGAAAACCTGATTCAGACATTGTACCGAATAGAATTAATTATAATACATTCAAAAAAATAGATGATCAGAATTATAAAATAGCTTGGTTAGGACATTCTGCATTTTTAATAAATATAGGAGGTATAATCATTTTATTAGACCCCATGCTTGGAAGTCATGCTGCGCCAATTCCATTGCCCAGTCTAAAGAGATTTAATGAAACTCTTCCAATTGATATTGATTCACTGATCAATATTGATCTTGTTATCATATCCCATGACCATTATGATCATCTAGACCATTCTACGATAAAAAAGATCAAGAATAATGTAAATACATTTCTCGTACCCCATGGTGTAGGAAATCATCTTAGACGTTGGAATGTAAAAGACGAAAGGGTCAAAGAATTGAATTGGAATGAAAATTTTACTATTGGTGACCTTGAAATAACCTGCCTTCCTTCTCGTCATTTTTCAGGTAGAGGACCAATGAATAGAAATAGTACCCTTTGGAGCTCTTGGGCGATCACATCTCAAATTGTAAAAATTTATTTCAGCGGAGATAGTGGTTACGGTAAACACTTGAAAGAAATTGGGGACAGTCATGGCCCATTTGATATATCACTGATCGATTGTGGTCAATATAATAATGCATGGAAGCATTCACATATGTTCCCTCATGAGGCAGTGATAGCTGCAAAAGATCTAAGATCTGAGTTTTTCATGCCTATTCATTGGGGAGGCTTCACGCTTGCTATGCACCCTTGGGATGAGCCCGTTAAAGAATCAATAAGACTAGCAGATGAGATAGGTTTAAGGAGCTTCACTCCCCAGATAGGAGAGATCATCTCAAAGAAGAATATTAATAGAAGATTTAATAAATGGTGGGAAAAATATTAACATAATTTTAAGCTTTGAATGTCTGAGTTGAATAACCATAAAACGTTTTGCATTTTATTAAAGTATAAAATTAGTATCTAGTATGACAAGAGCTGAGATGAATTGGAAGATATTTCGTTCTGTATTGCCGCTAGTGGCACTTATTGCGTTTGCTTATTACACTCAATCATTAAAAGTAGATTATTCTAGTGAAAAACCTGTCTTATCAACTGAAGCCTATGATCTTGTCTGGCAATTTCAAATGAATGAAGGTAATGAATTATTGAATAAAGTTGTGCAGGTAAAAGGTCAAGTCACTGGATATGATTCGCTTTTGATCATCTTGAACCACAAAATAGTCTGTCAACCACATAATACCAAAATAGAAAAACCTAAAATTGGGGAGACTGTGACGATGAAAGGACGTTGTGTCTCTTATGACGATCTACTAGAAGAATTACGATTAGATCATGTTGTGCAAATAATTGATAAAACAATATAAACTAACTTTAGATCGCATCCTTGATCTTGATCATTTTAAATAAAGTAATTTCCTGCTAAGGGAATTCTGGTCACTGTTTATCCTTAATATATAACTACCAGATGCTACACCATCATTCATATCAATTAAGATATTATGGTCGCCCTTACTCAAATATCTAACAGGTCTTGATAAAACCTCAGTACCAGTAATAGAAAATAACTGCACAGAAATATCTGTATTATCCTTTTCAATGTTCAGATCAATATTAAATGAAGAATTGAAAGGGTTCGGATAGATATTTTTTAGTTCAAAATTCATTGGAAACAATATTTCTTTACTAGTAGAAAGCACTTCATTGTATCCACTGGGTGATGGAGTCATATAGATCCATTCACTATTATCTGCTCCATACCTACCATATGAGATATCCTCTGATTGTGAAGGAAATGTTATTGAATCTATTATCGTCGCTCCATCTGGTAGGACCAGTGCAACAAATTCACCACCAGATGATAGTTTGAAATTCGTATGCAATAGACCTTGTTCCTGATCCTCATCACACCACACTAGCATAAATTGAGACGGTTCAAGCACAGCTCCTGAATCAGGAAACTGCCATTTAGTTAAATTATCTATCTTATCAGTCAAAAAATGGTTTGAAAGATCAATGGCGATATCGGAGTCATTAAAAAGCTCAAGCCAATCATCGTACTCTCCTTCTTCATCAGTATTTATCGTTTCATTATTTGCTAATAATTCGTTGATCACTACAGGTTGATCGAAGACAGGACCAATAACTTCAAAGGACTTAAAATCGTAGGTGGGATACCGATAACTACCGTCTTCACTATTTGCAAAAAGATACCAATGATATAGGCCCACACTATCGGGAATAAAATTTGCTATCCATCTATCATGGTCCTCAATTAGATGACTAAGTGTATCTGGCTGGAAAGAAAAACTTGTTGAACTCCATTCCTGCTGTCCTTCCCTTATATGAAATAAATAGAAACTTAATGGTGATCCAAATAATGCAGCCTCGATATCCACAGTATCACCGATCAAAACTATATCATTTATTTTATCTGCTTCGTAGATCATTGGAATATTACCTTCAAATACGATCTGTTGTTCCAGGCTTGTTTTTCTGTTGACCAAGTATTCTAATAAGCCCTGTTTTACATGTTCTAATTCAAAACTATTCCCATAACTGTTAACAAAATCTTCAATAGTAAACCCATAATCCATTATTCTATACATGTCATCTTCCGCAGCCTGATATAAGTGATCGACCCAATGCTCTAAGTCTAACGCTAAACTATCAATATCAAGAGCCTGATCAACGTAAAATGCTAAAAAATGTGAAAAAAGATCCCTATATCTTTGCTCTGAAAAAAAATATTCTGTGAGAGGTCTGCCATCATCGTCAATAACAGAATACTCGTATGGATCTATGGTTGACCAATCAATGTCAAACCAATCAATACTGAATGTATTATCATAATCATATGGAATAAAATGGATGAGGTCATCGGAAGGGTCATGATATAGATAGAAATTATTTCTTAAGAAACGATAGTCATCCCAGCTCCCAGTAAGAATATTCATTGACAGATATTGCATAACATCTTTTAAATCCAAGACCATATCAAGAGAATCTGGTGTTTGATGTACGATACGGATCAAACGTGCAAGTTTTGTATAATCATAATCATCTTTATTGGTCTTTAATTCATAGGGTCTTTTCTCATCCCAATAGGGATAATAATCCTCCGCATTATTCCCTCTATATGTCAAATCGGCTGGCCATAGGCACTTCCAAAGATTCCCATTATCATTTTGAAAGTTCTTTGATAAAAAACTGTCATCTATATGTTCCACAGAAATGTAAAGACCATAATAATCTCCATTAATATATAGCTTTGCGTGATTAGCTCTACTACTCACTATTCCCATGCTTTGATAAAGGTCCCAACTTAACTTAGCTCGCATGATAGAAACATCATTATGCTCACCATTAAGATTTAGTTTTTCAACACCATGAAAATCACGACCAGATATAAAATGATTGAAGTCAACTTTAAATGATTTTTTTGCAGATACCCTAGATGTATTCCCTCGAAGTCTAAAACCAACAGAGTCAATGGTCTCATCAATATAGGCATTTTGGAAATGGATCGTAGCAAGATGGAGCGAATCACTTTCAACATTTTCCCAATTATACATCCAATCAATATCGTCTGGATCAATAGTTATATTTATTATAGCTAGCTCTGTATCATCATAGATCTTCCATGAATCATCTGGATATAATAAACCTATGAAGAAAATGGTCTTTATGACCTTGGATATGTACTTTGCCATTCTATTCATAAGTATGATCTTATTTTAGTAAAAGTATCTTGGTGTTTATTGAACCAAACTCAGAATCAAAAGAGACGATATAGACTCCTGAAGAAATTTCTGCCCCATTTTCTGACCTAGAGTCCCAGACAAAATGATGACTGCCCTTTTTAAATTTTGTTTGGTCAAAAGTCTTCACAGACTGACCTCTAATATCAAATATCCTTATCATACCTGTAGTTGACCTATCCATGTTCAATTTGAACTTAACCTGTGCATTAAAAGGATTTGGAAATGCTTTTATTATTTGAAATTGATCAGGCATATTTGTTTCATCCTGTACACTCAGATCCCATTGTTGATTGGCATATATGATCGCTGTTTTTCCACCAATAGAATATTCACCATAATTCCCATCACTAGTTACAAGATCATTACCTGGTTCCAACACATTATACCATGTACCTGCAGATAAAAAAGGTACATCGTTCACCGTTCTATCATATTCTGAAAAGTTAGCAATTACCACAACCTGGTCATTATTACTGCCATCAGATTCATCTTTATATCCATAAGCGATAACCCGCTCAGCTTCATATCTCCATAGATCATAGAATGTACCATTATAGAATGCTGGATTTTCCTTTCGGAATTTGATCAGCTTTGAATAATGCTCTAGATGACCCTGGCCAATATCCGTATTCAATAGTGACCAATCAATGGGACGGTACTGAAGCTTTTCTTCATAATCACCATTATTGTTATCATCGTTCCATCCTGTTTGGAGTCCAAATTCTTGGCCTTGGAATAGCATAGGTACTCCAAGTGAGGTAAAAAGAATATTTGCATAGAATTTGTCACGCTCTCGCGCTTCTTCTATAGAATAATTATTAAATACCACCATCTCTTGTAAAATAGATTGTTCATCATGGCTGATCATATACTTTACTGCTTGCCTTCGATCTGAATATGCATTGCTCACATTAGAATATTCATGAAGGCGAACCACCTGATTCATAAAAGTGGTCGCTGAATTATATTGACCATGTGCATCACTCAAGAGAACATCATGAAAACTATCATGCCAGGCTGAAGTGAGAGGACTATTGTCAACCAACCAGGGATCAGATGGCAGGTGCTCTGCTATCTGGAATATAGTGGGGTCCAACTCTTCTATAGTAGACGTCCAACCAAGAATACCATATTCAGGTTGGCTCATTTGCCAGCCGATCATTCGTGTAGCATCAAAACGAAAACCGTCAATTTTATATTCATCGATCCATATCTTATTGACTGCGTTGATATATTCTATGGTTTTGGAATTGAAATGATCCCAGTCTAGCATACCCCAAGAACCTTCCGTTTCATTTGGATTTAATTGGTCATGCTGTTTGATATATGGATTTAAATTATAATCAGGCTGTATCTCCCAGATAGGGCTGGATGACCTGATATGATTCCAAACCATATCCATTATAACTGCTATTCCCATTGAGTGGGCTTGGTCAACCAATACTTTAAGATCTTCAGGTGTTCCATATCTAGATTCTACTGCAGACATAAGATTAGGGTCATAACCCCATGAATGAGTCCCTGGGAAATCGGTAATAGGTAGTAATTCAATCGCATTGATACCTGTCGCTTTAAGGTGGTCCAGCCTGGCTATCACATCCTCGAACCTTCCTTGTCCATTTCCTTGAGCTGCAAAATCATCCACATGCAATTCATAGATGATCAATGTATCTAAACTTGGTCGAACGTAATCAGCTGATTGCCACTGATAGTCATCCGCAGTCGATATACCACCTGGACCGATCTCGATCCTTGTGCGACCATTTGTTAATCTTCTTGAGAGTGGGTCAGCGATCCTACTTCCATTTATCAAAAGATATTCATACTCATATTGTCCTTGAGGCTGATCTAATTCTATCCACCAAGTATCCAATAGATCAGGATCTTTTTTCATGACCACTGCATCTGATTCTTCCCCAGATACTCCTGGAGATGTGACTATTACTTTCATGACAGGTTGTGCAGGAGCATAGACAGCAAGATACATGGTCTCGTCGATCCAATTTGGTCCCATCTGAACATCTGCTGGCAATGGTTCTTCAATAATATCTATGGCGCCAAATTCATAAACAGTATACAGGTCACCATCAATAGACACCTGTACCCAAATTGGATCATATAATGTTATCGCTGGTTCAAAAGGAATATAGAATACTCCATTATCACTAAAGTGGCCTAAACCATCCAATGTATCACCGCCTATAGAGTACTGTATAAGATCGATCGTACCTTCTGTAAATATTCCTACGCTAAAACCTGTCACATCATTATTATCATTTAAATGTCTGGCTGGTTGAAAGAATAATGGGTCCGTAACATTTATAATGGAATTATCCCAGCCATCATCACTCATATTTGGGTTTAAAGGGTCTGGTACCCATGCATAATTAGTGCCAGAATTATTATAATGAAAATGTAGTTTATAAAAATGCTCTTCACCAACGCTAATATCATAGGTCTTTTCATAGCTATCCGTATCCTGATTATAGGTCATTAGAGAAGGAGCACTAGGACTGATCATGCTATTTGAATTGGGACCCCAATCATTATCCGTACCAGCAGGCATGGTGCCTGGAACAAATACCCTTACAAAATCATCAGCAGGTGTTTCCACATACCGGAAGGTAACATCCATAGCGAAGGCATACCTTATTACAAAAAAGAAAAATAGATATTTTCTCATTGCTACCAATTAATTCTTTTTAATAATTAGCTCTGAGGAGTAAATCGGATTGCCTGCCCACCCCCTGGTGGCAACTCAATTGTATATTGATCGCCCTGCTTAAATTGAACATTATTAATAATGATCTCTTCAGGTTTAGCTTCCCAACCTCCATCCACAGGATCTTTATAGATGGTAGCATTATATTCTTTCCCAGATTCTAGAAATGACATTTGGACATCTAATTTTCTCGCATTTTCATTAGTAATACTTCCTAAGTACCAGTCATCACTATTACGATCTTTTCGTACTGTTGTTATGTACTTCCCGATCTCCCCATTGAGTATCTGAGTCTCTTCCCAATCAGTTGGGACATCTAAAATAAATTGAAACGCTGGATTCCCCTTATAATTTTCAGGCAGATCTGCTGCCATTTGGATAGGTGCATATATAACAACATAATGGGCAAGTTCTTTTGCAATCGTACTTGGAATGTGGTGGTTGGTATTAATGGTCCTATCATCAGGACTATTATATCTATAATCCTTGAGGTTGAAAATACCAGGTGTATAATCCATTGGCGCACAAATCAACCTAGTAAAGGGAAGTATAGTGGTGTGGTCTGGTTTATTATGCACGTCAATAGGCATAAATCCATTGAACTCCTGCCCCCTTGCTCCTTCCCTAGAAACCATATTTGGATACGTACGCCTGAGTCCAGTATCCTTGATCGGTTCGTGTACAACGATGCTTACCTCATATTTTGCAGCTGTCTCTAATACTTTTCTAAAATGCTCTACCATATATTGACCATGGTGCCATTCTTTTTGAATATTTCCATTCTCATCGATCCGCTTGATATTCTGGCTACCATCATTCACATATCCTGTTTTTACCACACGGATCCCATTTCTTTTACAGTATGCAAAGGCACTATCAAGCTGTTCTTCATAATTAGCGATCTGAGTTCCTGTCTCATGATGTCCAACAATACGTATTGCATTTTTCCAAGCATATTCTGCAATTAGTTCGTTATCAAATTCTGGATGTGGTTCATAGAAGCCAAAGTTCTCTCCTTCACCAGTACAGCACCAGTTCTCATCCCAACCAGTATTCCATCCTTCTACTAGCACTCCATCAAATCCATATTTTGCACCAAAATCAATGTACTCTAATACTCGTTCTGTTTTTGCGCCATGATGTGGTCCAGAACCCCAGGTTGACTGATTTGTCCCTATCATTTCCCACCAGAGTCCTATGTACTTACCTGGCTTGATCCAGTCTGTATTATCTAGTTTATTTGGTTCATTTAGATTGAGCGTAAGAGTTGAAAGTGGAAGTTCTGCAGCTGTTTCCCCAACTATGATGGTTCTCCAAGGCGTATTCAACGGACCTTTTGCTTTTACTTTGATACCATCAGACCAGGGCATAAGATCACATTCCATATTCTTAGTTCCATTTGCTTTGAGTGTCATACTAGAATAATTGGTCAGGTCTGCTTCATGAATGGCTATAGCGATACCATCTTCCCTTTGCACAGTAAAGGGAGTTTGTACCGCCTCAGGGCCGATCCTAGGGCCATTCAAATTCTCAACCAGTTCAGAAAATTTGTCCCTTGATATCTCACTGATCAAGGTATTTGCATACAAAAATTCATATCGACGATAGGCATAGGCCGGTATCCACCATGATGGTGAATCTTCAGTAAAATTAAATTCGGTGATCTCATCAAGGATATTGAAACTATCGACTCCCTCCTGCTGTGGAATCTCATATCTAAATCCAATGCCATCATTAAATGCTCTGAACCGAACATTCATCATTCTCATATTATCATTTGATGAAAGTTCAATAAGAAGTTCATTATGATGATCGAGTACTTCCTTTTGCTCACCCCAGACCTGTGTCCATGTTTCTTTAAAGGTATTTTTCTCGCTTGAAATGATTTTGATATTATCTACAAGATCAAATTGATCTGTTTTCAGACCAAGTGTGGAGGCATCAATGATCATTTTATTATTCTTTGAAACAGAATAAGTGATCATTCCATTATTATGTCCTATCTCGCATGATAATGATCCATCTGGCGAAGAGACTTGTAGTTGGTCATTACCACTACAAGAAGCAAAGATCGTTAATAGCAATAGATAATAAACAGATATAATTAAATAGCGTTGTTTAACTTTCATGAAATTTTGTTCCTTTTAATTGGAATGTGAAAAATAATGATCCAATCCAATTGAATATTAAAATCTGTGGAGTATATGCTCCACATAAATTATCTTTAAATAAATAATAATTAATTAAAATGAATTTAATGATCAGTGCTCTATAGTCTCTGTTTTTTTTGTTTGTCGATCTTAAGTACATTCACAAATGAATAAATATTTTGCATTATCATTATTGATCGGGATGGCTCTAGGAGGAAGCAATAATTCTATAGTTAAGGATGAAGCTTTTTATGATAATGGCAATAAAAAATATCAAAGATACTATAAAGATGGAAAAGCAGATGGAAAGTGGACTCATTGGTATGAGAATGGTAATACTTGGATAGAGGGCCATTATAGTAATGGTATCCGTGTAGAAATATGGACCACTTATTATGAAAATGGACAAGAATGGACCAAAGGTAATTATAAAAGTGGTGAAAGAAATGGTCAATGGATCTTCTTTAATAAAGATGGTACAGTCTATGAAGAGAAAAAATATTAGTATGGTTTTTTGTTTATCATAGTAGTGTTACATTAGAAGATGTCCTCCAGTATTGATAAGATCAAATGTACCTTTGAAAACCCTGAATTAGAGCAACAATATCTTGATGATAAGTGGACAAGGGTCAGTTCATTCTATTCTAAAGTAATAATATTTTTTGTATCAGCATCATCTTTATATCTTGTCAGTCTTTTTCTAAGAAATACTGTTGCTATTAAGAATATTATTAACCCAATTATATTTATCACTTTTCCTTTATTCTTAATTTTTAAAAATGACGACTTTAAGAAAAAGTACCTAGAAAAGTTTCTACTTTTTTTACCAATAATAAATATGCCATTATTCTTTTACTTGGATTTTGAAAGATTATCAAATCTTCCCCATATCGCTTTTATGCCATTATTTAATTCAATTATTTGGATAAGTATTTTCCCCTTTAATTTCATCAATGCCGTCTTAGCATCCACGATCCCATTTCTAGCCTCTCTAGCGCTAATGACCAATTATGACAGCTTAAATATCCCATTATTCATCGTGATCTTTTTTGTCCCACACATCTTCTTGGTCCTTAATAAATGGAAACTTGAAAGAGACAATAGGTTAAACTTTTCAAAATCGAAAACTATTGAAGAAAATAGACAATTGATGCAAGAGACCTTGAAGCGTTATTTTGGAGATACATTGAGCGATAAGATCATATCTCAGAAAGGTGAGTTGGAGGGTGAAAATAAGTGGGTAACAATTCTATTTGCTGACCTTAGTGCATATTCAACCATTACTGAAAATATGTCACCTGAAGTAGCCCTAGATTTTTTAAATGAATATTTTAGTAAAATGCATGAAGTCATTAAAGAATTCAATGGACATACCTTGAACTATATTGGGGATTCGGTCATGGTTGTCTTTGGCGCCCCAGAAAAACTTAAGGACCATGAGATCCAGGCTGTGAAGTGCTCTTTGAAGATGAAAGAAAAGTTAAAAGAATTGAATCAGGAATGGGATGAAAAAGAAACATCGCGATATTGGCAGAACCATGATATCCAATCCATCACGATGAGAATTGGTATTCACACTGGAAGCGTGATCGCTGGAAATGTTGGTAGCCAAGAAATGCTCCAATATAGTACGATTGGGGATACTGTAAATGTCGCAGCGAGATTAGAGCAAGCGAATAAAGATTATGAAACCGACATCTCCTTTAGCCAAGAGATCTATACAGCGTTAACAAAAGAGTTAAATAGCAAAGCGAATCTCAGTGGTGAAATAGTCCTAAAAGGAAGGACAACTCCAACCAAAGTATATTCGATCTAGAATCTCTGAATTTGTATTTTTTGATTTATCTTATGTTAGGTAGAATTTGAAATGAAAATCGCACTTATATCTCCAAAGGGGCCCCTATATCATCACAGAGGCGGTATTTTCAAAAAAAGCCTCAGGTATTCACCGCTAACTTTAACAACTCTTGCTTCCCTCGTACCAGAATCAATGAAAGCTGAAATAAAAATTTACGATGAAGGCATTGAAGACATCCCAGATAATCTGGATGTAGACCTGGTTGGCATGACAGTGATTACAGGTAGCGCACCTCGGGCTTATCATTTATCTAAAAAATTCAGAAAAAAGGGGGTTACTGTTGTTTTGGGTGGGCCACATGTTACACTCGCGCCAGAGGATGCCGCGCCCCACGCGGATAGTATTGTCCAAGGATATGCAGAGGATATTTGGCCGGAATTACTCAATGATTTTATTATTAACAAATTGAAACCGGCTTACATCCAGGCGTCTGATTTGTCTCTAGCAGATCGCCCCTTCCCCCGCCGTGATTTGCTCGATGCAAAAAAATTCTTAACAACACATGTATTTGAAGCAACAAGGGGCTGCATTCATCGTTGTGATTTTTGTGTTGTTCCCTTTGCATGGGGTACAAAGCCATATCAAAAACCGGTGGATCAAATTGTGGCAGATATCAAACAGCACTGGGCTAAAAGAATCATTTTTATCGATTTAAATATAATTGCCGATAAGGACTACGCGGCTGAATTGTTTGAAGCGTTGATCCCACTAAAACTGAAATGGTATGGCCTATCAACTACACTTTTGATCAAGGATAAACAACTTTTGAAATTGGCTGCGGATAGCGGATGTGCTGGATTGCTTATGGGATTTGAATCCATAACACCTGATAACCTTAAAATATCCCGGAAAGGATTTAATTCACCGGAGGATTATGGAGATGTTGTTTCTTCCTTACATGAACACAATATCACACTTCAGGCCTGTTTCACATTCGGGATGGATCACGATACACCTGATGTTTTTATGGAAACAGCGAAAATGGCAATTAAAATGAACATTGATCTACCGAGGTTCGCGATTGTGACACCATTTCCTGGGACATCATTATATCATCGGATGGAATCTGAGGGAAGAATCACTACTCGAGACTGGGAATTGTATGATGGCCAGCATGTTGTCTTTCAACCAAGAAATATGACACCCGAAGAATTATTAACCGGTCATGAAAGCGCTTGGAGGTATACCTATTCCTTTTCGGGCATGTGGAAGCGGATTCTGGGCTCAGGTATTCAAATCCCTATTTCAATTCTGGCTAATATGGGATACAGGTTTTATGCGAATCATTTACACAGTCATTATAATTG
>CAJVZI010000044.1 GCA_913020665.1 uncultured bacterium
AACTTGCAGGGGGAGCGATGCCATCTGGTGTAATGAATGTGGTTACAGGCCTTGGAGCGGAAGCTGGCGAGGCTCTTGTAAAACACCCCGAAGTACCCATTATTACATTTACTGGATCAGTACGTACTGGGAAAAGGATAGCCAAACTTGCCGCTGAAAACCTGAAAAAGGTATCCCTTGAACTTGGGGGTAAAGATCCCGTGATCATTTGCGATGATGCTGACATTGAGGTTGCAGCTAAAGGCACTTCTTGGGGTGGTTTTGTAAATACAGGGCAGGTATGTACCTCTGTTGAGCGTGTATATGTATACGATTCAGTTGTAAAAAGATTTACTGAAGCATTGGTGGAAGAGGCAAAAAAAGTAAAGCTTGGAGATCCAATGGATGAAGATACAGACATCGGTCCTATGGCATCTCAAGATCAATTCAATAATACGATCAGTAAGGTAGACCTAGCCAAAAAACAAGGAGGACGAGTACTTACAGGAGGTAAAAGATCCGACAAATTTGATAAAGGCTATTTCTATGAGCCTACAGTATTTGATAACATAACTTCGGATATGGATATTGTTACGGAGGAATCCTTTAGTCCTGTAATACCTATTCAAAAGATCAGCTCAATGGATGAGGCCATTGAAATGGCAAATTCAACAAAATATGGTTTAGGATGTACGATCTTTACAAAAGATATAGAACGTGCATTAACTGCAGCAGATAAGATCAAATCAGGAACTGTTTGTATCAATAACCCTCTTATGGAGAATATTGCTGCACCGTTTGGGGGCATGAAACAATCAGGTATCGGTCGAGAACATGGAGTTGAGGCATTAGAAGAGTTTAGAGAGGCTAAGCATATATTTATTGATTATGATCATAATAATAAAGATTGGTGGTTCGGTGAAAAGGATGATAAATGAATCATAGTGAATCCATCAGGAAAAAACATAAAAAGTATTTATTTGATGCCGTAAAGAATTTTTACAAAGAGCCATTGGTCATTGAAGAAGGTAAAGGTTTTTATGTCTCAGATAGTGATGGCAGGTCCTATCTGGATTTTTTTGGAGGAATTCTCACTGTTTCTGTTGGCCATGCAAATGATGAGGTCAATACTGCTATAAAAGCACAGGTTGACCGTCTCAGCCATATCTCATCTCTCTATCCTAGTATTCCAGTAGTTGACCTTGCGGAAAGGCTTGTTCGTCTAGCACCTGGAAATCTTGAAAAAGTATTCTTTAATGCCTCTGGTACTGAAGCTGATGAAACAGCAGTTATGATGGCTCAACTTTACACAGGTAATACTGAGATCATTGCTTTACGTCACGGCTATTCTGGACGATCATTATTGGCGCAATCCTTAACTGCGCATGCTCCATGGAGAGCCTTACCTACTCAAGTAGCTTCTGTCAAGCACGCACTAGCACCTTATTGTTACCGTTGTCCTTTGAAAATGACATACCCAGACTGTGGAGTTGCTTGTGCAAATGATGTGAAAGAACTTATAAATACCACGACCACTGGAAAGGTGGCAGGCATTTTAGCTGAACCGATCCAGGGTGTTGGAGGATTTATCACACCTCCAGACGAATATTTTAATATTGTAGCTGATATCATACATGAGCATGGTGGAATTTTCATTTCAGATGAAGTGCAAACTGGGTTTGGCCGAACAGGAAAGACATGGGGAATACAACATTCTGGTGTAGAGCCAGATATGATCACAGTTGCAAAAGGGATAGCAAATGGAATGCCACTGGCAGCAGTTGTAACTACAAAAGATATAGCAGACACTCTTCAAAAAAATACAATATCTACATTTGGTGGTAACCCAGTTAGTTCTGCAGCTGCAAATGCTACTTTAGAGATCATTGAGAGAGATGAATTAAAAGCAAATGCCAATGAGATGGGAGAAATATTAAAGGATGGTCTGATAAAAATACAATCTGACCATAGAGAGGTCATAGGTGAAGTCAGAGGGAAGGGATTAATGGTTGGTCTTGAACTTGTTGTAGATGAAACAAAAAAAGATCGCACCCCAAATCCTGATGCAGTTGATCGTTTAATGGAAGAGACCAAAGATCGGGGCCTTCTTATTGGACGTGGTGGCCTTTACGGTAATTGTGTACGTATCTCACCATCTCTAAATATAGGTAGAAGTGAAATTGATGAAGCTCTATCGATACTTGCTAGCTCATTCAGGTCTATAGATCAATAATTGGAGATATCTAATGAATAATAAGAATTACATCAACAAATCTTGGCACAATGCCAGTGATGGATCGATGTTCAAAGTAGAGAATCCTTTCACAGAAGAAATTATTACTGAAGTGCCAAATAGCACAGCATCAGATGTTGATATGGCAGTTTCAGCCGCACAGGCGGCATGGAAAGATTGGAAATTATTGGGCTCGTTGGAAATGCGGGATCTACTTAGAGAAGTTGCTGTAAAAAGTAGAGCCCATGATAAAGAGATCGCATCGATCATATCTGCTGAAAGTGGGAAACCTCTTATTGAATGTTTAGATGAGATAGAATGGATCGCTTCAATTTTTGAATATTATTCAGAGATTGGTCGTGACCAACGAGGTAGAGTTGTTGCGCCAGTTACGCCTCGATCAATGAGTATGGTCGTTAAAGAAGCCTATGGAGTTGTTGGATGTATTGTTCCTTGGAATTATCCTCTATTACTCATGGCCTGGAAAGTTGCACCAGCATTATCTGCAGGCAATACAGTTGTGATAAAACCATCAGAGATAACCCCTCTCTCTACTTTACGTTGGATGGAGATCGCATGCGATCACTTACCTGAAGGAATTATCAATGTTATAACAGGAGATGGTGAAACAGGTGCTGCTTTAGTTGAGCATCCAGACACAAGGGTAATAGCATTTACTGGTAGTGTTGAAACAGGCAAGAAGATCGCTTTAATGGCAGCAAAACAATTAAAAAAAACTAGCCTAGAATTAGGAGGAAATGATCCTATTATCATTTGCGATGATGTTGATATAGAAATAGCTGCAAAAGGAACGACATGGGGAGGCCTATTAAATGCCGGGCAAGTCTGTACTTCACTTGAGCGTGTTTTTGTGATGGAATCGGTTGCAGAAAAATTTATAGAAGCTGTTGTTGAAGAAGCAAGACAGGTGCGACTAGGCGATCCAATGAATGGTCAAACAGATATGGGACCTATGGTATCTAAGATGCAGTTAGAAAAAGCTGAGAACAAAGTTAACAGAGCAAAAAGTGAAGGAGCGAGGTTGCTTTGTGGAGGAGGTCGCCCTGAACAATTTCAGAAAGGTTATTTTTATTCACCAACTGTATTCGACCAAGTAACCAGTGAAATGGAAATGATGAATGTGGAAACATTTGGACCAATAATTCCAATTCAAAAAATTAAGACACTGGAAGAGGCCATCGAATTAGCTAACAACTCTCAATATGGTCTGGGTTGCAATATTTATACAAACGATATGGAAAAAGCATTAACTGCTGCTGATGATATCAAGGCTGGATCATTTTGGATCAATGATCCTTTGACAGATAATGAAGCAGCGCCGTTTGGTGGAATGAAGATGTCTGGTGGTGGACGTGAGCTTGGAATCGAAGGATTAGATGAATTTAGAGAACCAAAACATATTCTTATTGATTATCAGATCAGGAAAAAAGATTATTGGTTCCCATATGATCTAGATGAAGGTAGAAAGACGTAAAATATGAAAGCGAATATAAAGACAGCTATTCCTGGTCCAAGATCGATAGAACTTTCTAAAAAAAGAAGTGCTACCGTTGCAAACGGACATGGATCAGTGAGTGGTGTTTTTATAGATAAGGCTGATGGCTCGAATCTGATAGATGTGGATGGAAATGTGTTTATTGATTATGCCGGAGGAATTGGTACCATGAATATTGGTCATTCACATCCGAGGGTATTAGCAGCAATAAAAGAGCAGGTTGATAAATACATTCATCCTTGCTTTACCGTTGCTCCTTACGAGCTCTATGTTACCTTAGCAGAAAGGTTGTCTGAACTCGTGCCAATCTCAGCTGATTGTAAAGCTGCATTTTTTAATTCAGGTGCGGAGTCCGTTGAAAATGCAGTAAAGATATCTAAATCATTTACGGGTAGAAATAGTATCTTAGTATTTTCACATGCTTTTCATGGAAGAACGCAAATGACCATGTCGATGACGTATAAAGAAGATCCATATAAAAAAGGGTTTGGACCTTTCATCCCCAATATTCATCGTCTTGAGTTTCCAGAAATAGACCTAGATCTGGATCGCTTGGAGATAGACCCAAAATCAATCGCTTGCGCTGTTATTGAACCTGTTGCTGGTGAAGGAGGTTTTATCCCTGCTTCTTTGAAAGCCATGATGCAGCTAAGAGAATTTTGTAATGAGCATGATATAATTATGGTGGCGGATGAGGTGCAGACTGGATTTGGTCGAACTGGTAGTCTTTTTGCAATGAGTCAATTTGGTGTAGAGCCCGACATCTTCACTTTAGCAAAATCTATTGCCGGCGGGCTCCCTTTGAGTGGTGTTGTAGGTAGAGCTGAGATAATGGATTCAGTTCATGTAGGTGGAATAGGAGGAACCTTTGGTGGAAACCCCGTTGCTTGTGCAGCTGCGCTTTCTGTTTTAGATATTATGGAAGATGAAAAATTGCCACAACGCGCTATTCAAATAGGTGAAAAAATCAATACAATGGTTAAAGGAATCATGAATTCCTGCCCTTGGATCAGCGGGATCAGAGGATTAGGGGCTATGCAGGGTATAGTTATTATTGATAAAGATCATGAGCCAGACAAGGAACATACATCCCGCATCCATCAATATGCATTAGAGAATGGTTTGATCATGATCACTGCAGGTACAGATGGAAATGTTATTCGTACATTGATGCCTTTGACCATAAGGGATAATGAATTAGATCAGAGTCTGGAAATTCTCTCAAACGCACTTAGAGTACCCTAAGGTAATTAAGGAAAAAATAATGACAAAAATAAAATTTGAAGATCTTGGTGAAAAAAAGAATTGGGTCTCAGGCAGATATGAAGATTCAAGTTCCAATAAAACAATATCAATTATTTCACCTTATTTTGACAAAGAGATCGCAACCATACCTGATTCAAATTATAACGATCTTGATATGGCAGTTCAAGGTGCCCGATCAATATTTCCAAATTGGAAAAAAACAAATATTCGTGATCGAGCAGAGGTTATGTTTCGTTTTAAAACAATCTTAGAATCAAACATGGATGAATTGGCTCACCTTATTTCTTTGGATAATGGAAAAACAATTGAAGATGCAAAAGCAAGTATAAATAGAGGCAAGGAAGTAGTAGAGTTTGCAACATCTTTACCAAATATATTAAAAGGTGATTCTTCACAAGTTGCAGATGGTATTACCTGTACCATGACACATGAACCACTTGGTGTAGTAGCGGGTATTACACCATTTAATTTTCCGGCGATGGTGCCTTTATGGATGATCCCGTTAGCTATAACATCAGGTAATTGTTTTATCTTAAAACCTTCAGAGCAAACACCTCTCTCAGCTTTTAAGATAGCTGAATATCTAAAAGAAGCTGGCTTACCAGACGGTGTATTTCAAGTAATAAATGGTTCTAAAGAGGCTGTCGAGGCTATTTGTGATCATCCAGATATTAAAGCTGTTGCTTTTGTTGGCTCATCAAAGGTCGCTAAGATCGTTTATTCGCGAACCACATCCCAAGGCAAAAGAGCACTTTGTTTGGGGGGGGCTAAAAACCATATGATCGTGGTACCAGATGCAGATATTGACAGCACGGCTAAAGGACTGCTAGCTAGTTCTATGGGTAGCGCTGGACAAAGATGTATGGCTGCAAGCGTAGCAGTAGGTGTTGCAGATGTTGACCCTATAATTGATCAATTGATCGAAGAGGCTAAAAAATATGTTCTTGGTGTGGATATGGGTACGATAATAAGCAGACCTGCATTTGATCGGATCAAAGGTTATATAGATAATGCTGAAAATATGGGCGCTAAGATATTGGTCGATGGGCGCAATTCTACGCCTCCTGAAGGCTATGATAATGGATACTGGTTAGGTCCTACAATATTAGATGACGTTTCTCCAGATTGGCCTTGTGCTAAAGAAGAGATCTTTGGTCCAGTATTATCGATCATACGTACAGATACGATCGATAAAGCGATGAAAATAGAGAATAATAATATCTATGGTAATGCAGCAGCAGTATTTACGACTTCAGGAGAGGTTGCGAAAACCATTTCTGAAACGGCTTCGGCTGGAATGGTTGGAATTAATATTGGAGTTCCAGTACCTAGAGAACCATATAGCTTTGGTGGATGGAATGAGTCAAAGTATGGTCATGGTGATATTACAGGTAAGAGTGGAGTTGAGTTCTGGACAGATCTGAAAAAGGTAACGGCACGTTGGCCAGAGTCTAATGAGGCATGGAAGAAATACTTCTAGTATCGATCAAACCATTTTTTATCTAGATCGGGCCATTCTCCATCTTCAGCTTGTTCTGCTTTTTCTTCCCAATTTTTTTTCCCACTCCAGGAATTAATACTAATGCCATACACAGATGTTTGTTTCAATTCTTCATCTGTTATAGGGCGATAATCTTTACCTGATATCATCTCATTAAAATATTTATGCAGCAGACCATTCAGAACTTCACGCTTTTCTATCATTGAATCGATTACCCTTATATGTCCATACACTATAACACACTCGTATTGAAAACTCATTTCCAATGCAAGATTTGATGGTAGTAAACGACCAGACCTAGAACATTCAAAACATACTTTAGGGCCTCTTTCGGCATTAAAACGCATTCTTCCATATGCATTGGAATGAAAATAGATCTCGTGTTTATCTTTATTATAAAAAAAAGAAGAAGGGTTGATAAATGGTTGTTCACCATTTAAGGTGCTTATATGTCCAACTTTTATCTTATCCAGAATACCCATGATCCACTCATCATCCATTTCCATATTTTTTATTCTGGATTGATTGATCGGTCTTTTATTAGGATCGTAGGCCAATTACTGAATCCTTAATCATCATTTAGAAATTTAGCGCCACAATTATTGCAAAATTTTGTGCCCTTTCTCTGGTTTTTATCTTCACAGACTGAGCATTGCATTTGCTGTTTGTTTTGTGTGAAACGCATTGCTGAAGTGACGATTCCTGTCGGTACTGCAATAATGGAATAACCCATGATCATGATCATGGCTGCTATGACCTGTCCCAGATTTGTTTGTGGAGAAATATCGCCATAACCAACTGTGGTCAATGTGACTATAGCCCAATAAATACTTCGAGGTATATTATCAAAACCTGATTCTTCTCCTTCAACTAAATACATTACAGATCCAAGAATAATCACAAGTGTCAAAACATAAAATAGGAAAACAAATATTTTATTCTTACTTGCAACCATCGCTTTTCTCAGCTGTTCTGCTTCACCCATAAACTGAACTAGCTTCAAAACACGGAATATGCGAAGAACACGTAGTACCCGTATGACAGAAAAAACAGTCGCTCCCGGAAATATAATACTTAAATAAGTTGGTATAATTGCAAGGAGGTCAATAATACCAAAGAAGCTAAAGATATAACTCGATGGTAGTCGAATACAATATATACGTAAACAGTATTCAATAGTGAAAAGGATAGTAAAGATCCATTCCAAAGAATAAAAAAGATGGCCGTGTGTTGCATGATATGCACTTACACTATCAAGCATTACTATAATGACACTAATTAGGATACTGCCAATCAATACTATATCAAACAATTTCCCATAAATGGTGGTTGTGCCAAAAATAATAGATTTTACATTTTCTTTAAATTCACTCATATTAGAGTTTGTTCTTGTACTGATAAAATAAGGCGGGAATCAGATCAATGGTAACAAGATTTTTTAGATAGGAATTACCTTTGATTTACTTAGTTAGCGCATTATTCAGAATCTCAATATCTGAATCATAAGAATCGGGTAATAATGGACCAAAAGAAAATCTAAAAAATTGTTTCAAGTGTGAGCTATCCTCTAATCGATACATATCACAATCCGTACCTTTAAGTATCGCTGCTCCTTGAGTGAATAATTTTTCATTGAATTCTGCAGCGGTAAGTTCACCCGGTAGTTTACACCAATGGTAAAACCCACCTGGGCCAGAGAATAATTCTAAACCAAGATCCAAAAAACTTTTACCATAACGCTCACGCTGATCATCGTAGAATTCAGGTATCGCTTTTCTTGCAAGTTCAATTCTATTTTTATTGAAAAGCTCTGATGCATATAACTGAGATGGACGGGAGACCCCACCCATTCCAAACGATGAAAAATTACCAAGGATCTCAATATATCTTTTTGCTGCAACGACCCAGCCTATACGTATTCCAGGAGCTTGTAATCCTTTTGTAGCTGCACCAGTAATGAACAGATTGGAGTTGTCAATGTCATTTATATACTCTAAAGCACTAACAGGAGGAGTATGAAATAATTCATATGCTTCATCAACGAGTAGACCATTTTCTGAGAATGAGGCTCTTTCTACTAATTCTTTTAGTTCATTGCCTTTCCTGGTTATACCAGTTGGGTTACATGGATTGCTAAGCAATACTAGTTTTCGTTGATTGGAATTATTGCCAATATATTCATCTATAGTTGGATTGAATCTGTTTTCAACAGTGCTATCAATTATATCATGGTCACGATTCATCAATCGCAGCATATCATAGTAAGGTGTATACTCAGTAGAGGCTATTCGTACTTGAATATCTGGTTCTAAGAACATTAATAGAGCAATAAGACCAGGTCTACCACCAGCGAATATCATAACATTTTCAAGGTTGATGGAACAACCATAATAATGGTTATAATAGTCAGCTATGGTCTGTCGCAATTCTGGCTGCCCCCAAGCTTTTGGATATTTAAGATCGTCTGAATCTATTTTTATTTTCTCTGGCATTTCAGGTCCGCCGGGGATTTGAGATGTCAATGGAAATCCTTGGCTCCATGGATGGGTACCCTTTTCACCCATATAGGTTCCGTAAGCATTTTGGAATGCATAGAGAGTCTCATAAATACCCATTGGGGGAACATGAGTTAAAAAACTTGCTTTATTTTTCATTTTTATTCTTATCTATGTTAAAAATTATTCATTAATAGGTGTAAACATTTTACCGATCTCTGTTTCACCATTAGCTCGATATCTTTGACCTGTCTCAAGATCTTCAATGATCCATTTTGTCGGGCATTTTGTTTTAATGATCAATTGAACCGGGCTATCTAATTCTTTTGCCTTTTCTCCATTTACTAAAGATCTATACTTGCTCATTTATTATCCTTTTGTGAAAAATTAATATGTGATTGTATTTACTATTCAAAAAATCAAAAAACTTATCTGTAATATAGAGTATATCAAGGTTTCGATATAACGTATTTAGAAATATACTCTTTATAGCCGGTTAGGTATCCTCTTGTACCTTTTTTAAAAATTTCTTTTTTTGTGATCTTTCCTTGTTTGTTCCACCACGCCCATAATCCTACAGCATCTCCATTTTCGAATGCACCTTCCACAGATCTCTGTCCATTTTTATACCATTTCGTGTAAGGGCCATCAAGAATGCCATTATTATATGTGTGTCGCCATTCCTTCTGCCCATTTTTATAATATAAACTGACCGGACCATCTAATAGACCATGTTTATAGGTTTCTTCTAATCTACGATGGTCATGGTGCATTTCGACCCAATGCCCGTGTTTTTTCCCATTTAATAATCGACCCATATTTACCTTTTTATTTTTTACTATATCATAGACCGATCCATTAGCCAGCTCTTTGCTATCAATTTTTTTATATGTGCCATTATCATTAATTAAAGATCTAATATTCAATTCTTTTTGGGAAAAAATATTTGATATGGTCAATAGTAGAATTATTGAACTATAGGGTCTTATCATTTTATCTAATTTGAATTGCTCTTTAAAAAACCATAGATCCCTTGGAGGATTACTACAATACCTATTAGTAGTGGAAAAATTAAAAGTTCTTTTATTGATATTGTAATAATGATAATGCCAAGTATAATGAAAAAGATATGTGCAGTTTTCCGCGTCATCTTTACTGACCAAAGGTCAAACCAACATCATTGCGAATTTGATCCATTGATTCCATTACAGCAATGCTTTCTGAATGTTTCATCTTTTGAGATTCTATTTCATTATTCTTTACACATTTTGCAAGTTCATCTGCCTGTTCTCTTAGTCCGTGCCCTTTATAATCATTCGGATAAGAGGTAGACCTTCCATCATTAGTGTTTATGGTTATGCTTGTTGGTGCGTAAAAAGTTGGTGCGATCTCTATAAAGCCTTTACTACCTGAGATCACAGCTCTATTTGGTTGAGTGTCATACATGCTACAGCTAAGATTAGCTATTGCACCATTTTCGTAAGTGAAGATCATGGAAGTTTTTGCATCAACCCCTTCTTTAGTAAAAATAGAATTGGCGTTTATATTTTTTGGTTTACCCAAAACCATATGTGCAAGTGATACTACATAAATTCCTAGATCAAGAAGTGCACCACCGCCAAGCTCTTTTGTCCAAAGCCTGGGGTTTTTGGAGTGGGTCAGGTCCTGACCGTGGCAAGCAAAAAGCGTATGAATATCTCCAATTGAATTTTCATCGATCAAGCGTCTTATAATATCTATATGAGGAAGGTAACGAGTCCACATTCCTTCTAGTAAGGTTACATTATTCATCTTTGATGATTCTACCATACCTTTTACTTCGTCTGCATTCATGCCAAATGGTTTTTCACATAAAACATGTTTTTTGTTTTTAAGTGCCATTATAGTTTGTTCAAAGTGAAAGGTGTTTGGAGTCGCGATGTACACAGCATCCATTCCTGAAAATTCCATAAAAGATCGAGGGTCATCAAAAGACCTACAATCAGAAATATTTGAAGAAAAATTTTCTGCAGTATGCATAGATCTTGACAATACTGCGGATATCTTATGTCCCATTAAATATTCTAGGTCTCTTTTAAATGCATTTGCGATACCACCAGTACCAATGATTCCCCATCTGAAATGTTCATTATTCATCATTTAATTTGTTCACTCAACTGGATACATCTTAAAGGTTTTTTTATTAAAATATTCAATTCTGTTTGGGATAGCTTTTTCTATTTTTTCTATCAAAGATTCAGGGATTCTCTCTCTACGATATTTTATTGCAAAATAGGGTAGGTAGCTTTCAGCGATATCTTCTCTTTCGGGATGTTCTTTTGCATAGTCTGATATGAAGGTACAATCTGTTGATTGAGCATTGATCCAATCTGGGTCTTTTGCATGGTATGAATCTAGAGATGTATGTGCAGCTTCATGTACGAATGTTTCTTCCAAGATACCTTGATTCTCATAGTGTTTTTCAGACCAATCAGTATGGATCAGTAAATTATTATTACCACCACCAAACGCCTCTAGTCCTCTATGTATCCAAACCGTTTCGACATCTTTTCTTAACTCTGTTGTTAAACGCCCGATGACCACAGCGTATTTTTTGGCTACTAATTCTGCTTTTTCAGGACTCCCGAATTCAGGGTTAACCTGAATCTCAATTGTTAAGTTGTCATCATATGTAGCAGGGAATAGATAGGGCTCAAGATTTATCCAGTCACTTACTCTTCTATCATACATTGTTCTGAGGGCTTTCCCATTATAAAATAGATCAATAAATGTAGATGGGTCAGAAGATGTAATGATATCTGGATTAATAAAGATAGTTCCATGGAAAGGTGGCGGACCATGGTCAGTACAATCGTTGGATATTTTTTCTTTTGACCCTTTAGAAAGACAAGTGCTCAAAGAAAATACGATTAGTATAATCAGATAATTTTTTATCATGATTTAAAAAACAATAAAAAGCC
>CAJVZI010000045.1 GCA_913020665.1 uncultured bacterium
TTTTTTGTGATAGAACCACTTCATGGGGTAAAAATTTTAATAATGAGTTACTTAACTGATCGGTCCCACATTCTCCAATATTAAACTCCCCCGTTGATGAATCTAAATATGCAAATCCTGCTTTATCACCATCAATACATAATGAACCTATGTACCTATTTGATTTACTATTTAATGTTTGGTCACCTGTTAAAGTTCCTGGAGTAACTACTTCCAGCACTTCTCGCTTCACAATCCCTTTTGCCAGTTTAGGGTCTTCAACCTGTTCGCAAATAGCAACTCGGTGGCCTGCTTTGACCAATTTGGGTAGGTAATTATCTAAAGCATGATAGGGGAATCCTGCTAGTTCAACATCGGCTGCTTTTCCATTTGCACGTTTAGTGAGGACAATACCTAAAATTTTTGAGGTAATTTTTGCATCTTCTAAAAATGTTTCATAGAAATCACCCATTCTAAATAAAACGATCGCATCTTTATATTTTGATTTAACATCAATAAACTGCTTCATCACAGGAGTATTAGCAGATACATTTTTACTCATTAAATGCTTCTCCAATTAGACGAATATTATCTTTTCTATTTGTATACCTGTTTTTGTCTAAATATTCAAGAACCGGTATTGCTGTTTTTCTGGTCAGTCCTGTAAGGTCCTTAAAGTCGGCAACCTTCATTTCCGTATTAACATTAAAATAATTTCTAATTTTTAATAATAAAGAATCAAAAAACCTCTTTATTAAAAAGAGATCATTATCAAGTGGTTGTACTTTCTTTTTATCTACTAATATATGTACAAGATCCCCTGCGCGTTTTGGGTTCTGGCCTGAGGCTTCGATTATCTCACTCATCAAAACAGGTTGAGAGCCAGCTTGTTTAATAATATTTTCAATATTGGCCATATCAGATTTATCTTTTGATGAAAATTGAATTTTATAATTTGTAAGGGAAAATCCTCCGCTAGAAAATTTAATTATTCCCTCATCAAGTAAAATTTTACTGACAATATCAATCCATGTATTAGACCAATTAAGTGCATTTTTTATTGAATCTATTGTTAAAACAGATCGAAATGTATTTTTTGCATAAGAATCATTAAAAAATTGTATAAACTGATCTCTTGACCTCTCAATTCTATCTTTTGAATAAAGAATACCCTCATCTGATTGTTCTAGTGAAAGGTCCTCAATCCATAAATCAATTTTTTCATTGGAATTATAGAATAATAATTTCCAATCTTTAATTGACATGGGTGTCTTCCAATTAAATTTAACCAAATAACCAAACCGCTCTTTTGGATCTATAGGCAGCATTTTTGTAAAATCGCGCATATTTGACCACTTCCCTCTAATATCGTTATATAATACAATACCTCCTGCAATTGTGTGCATTGGAGAATAAGATCGTATAACAAATCGATCATCCATAGAAACAGTTATGGGTGATTCTAAGCTTAAAATAAAATTTGCATTATTACCTTTTTCTAGTTTTTTAGTCCCAGCTGACATAGCTCTACCTAAGACCTCAGAAGTTCCAAAATGAAATCTGAGCCTTTGATTATTTTTTATGATCCATTCTGTTGATTCCACTATTTTAATATTCGAAACGATCTGTTTTACAGGTTTCAAAATACCAGGTGTGCATACCACAGATCCTCGATTAAGAACATTCGGCTTAATATTTGATAAATTGATAGCAGCTCTATCACCAGTAATAATTTCTTTAGTATTACCACCATGTGACTGAAGCCCTCTAATTTTTGTTTTGACCTCTTCAGGGTATATTGCAATATCATCACCTACAGTAGCCATGCCGTTTAGTACGGTTCCAGTTACCACGGTTCCAAAACCAGTTTTAGAGAATACACGATCTACGTTCATTCGAAAATATTTAGATGAATATTCATTTTTTTTATCGGATGTTGTATCTAACATATTTGATTTCAGTGATTCAATACCATCTCCAGTTATATTATTGATGCGATTAATCGACAATGGCTGGAAACCACGTTTTGAGAGATTTTCCTGAATATCTAGCTCTATCAGATCAATCCAATCTTTATCATTTACAATATCAATTTTTGTAATTGCAACCCATCCCTTATTAACTCCTAGCAAAGTTAATATATCTAGATGCTCAATCGTTTGAGGCATAACACCATCATCTGCAGCTACAACGATCAATCCATAATGTATGCTTGAAGCCCCTGCTGCCATGTTTCGAATAAATTTCTCATGTCCAGGTACATCGATTATTGTGATTGACTGATTTAAATATGCAAAACCAAGATCAATGGTCATACCGCGTTCTTTTTCTTCTCTTAATCGATCAGTATCTACTCCAGTAAGTGCTCTTACTAAAGATGTTTTACCATGATCTATGTGGCCTGCCGTTCCAACTACTAATTGCGGCATTTTCAAATCTCTTTTATAGCCTTTGCAAGTTTAATAATCTGATTAGGCAAGACTGCTTTTAGATCAATATAATACGTATTATTTGACGTATAGCCTATAACCGGAATTGAGCCACACCTTAATAATTTTGCCAGGTCATAAACCTTCATTTCGCGAGGTCTAAATGCAAGAGCCATACTCTCTATTTTATCATCTGGTAAAGAACCGCTTCCAGCCTCTACATTTGAAGGCTCAAGATTAATGCCTAACTGTTTTATTTTCTTCTTAGATTGATATTCGATGATCTTTTTACCACGATTCTTTAAAGTTTTCTGAGATGTGGTAAGCATTTTAAGTGAAAAATTATCTTTTGTAAATGAATTTGACCTATAAGACCTTAATGTATGTTCTAAAAGTCCTATAGATATTTTATCGCTACGCAGAACGCGGTAGAGAGTATTTTTTTGCAACAATTTTATATATTTGTTTTTACCTATAATAACGCCAGCTTGCGGTCCACCAATTAATTTATCCCCTGAAAAGGTTAATATATCTGGTTCACTATTCATAATTTTATTCACCGGAATCTCATTTGCAAGTTTAAGAGACCTCATATCCAATAAAGCACCACTGCCCCAGTCAACCATGACTGGAATCTTAAATCGCTTACCAATTAAGACCAATTCATTTAATGGCACATTTTTGGTAAAACCTTTCACAACATAATTACTAGTATGAACCCATAAAATTAGTTTTGTCTTTTTAGTAATTGCTTTCTCATAATCCTGAATATGAGTACGATTCGTAGTGCCCACTTCCACAAGATTTGCACCGCTTTTTTCAATAATATCGGGGATTCTAAATGAACCACCTATTTCTACTAATTGCCCTCTAGAAACAACTACATCTCCCCCTTGGGCTAATCCATTTATTGCAAGCATTACAGCAGCTGCATTATTATTCACAACTAATGCAGATTCACTTCCGCAAATAGCACTTAAATGCTCCCTAATATGTGCTTGTCTATCACCTCGCTTTCCAGAAACTAGATCGAATTCTAAATTTACATACCCTTCCATTCTATCTGCGATTTTCTTTAATGTGCGAGCATAGAAAGGCGCTCTTCCAAATCCTGTATGTAGGACTATACCTGTACCATTAATCACATTCGTTAAACTAGGGGCTGATTTAAGGTGGACCTGGTTGACTACATATTCAAAAAGTTCTTTGGAGGTCTTAGATATTTCCCCTTTTTTAATATCCACCCGCAGTAAGTCTAATTCTCTATTAATTAAATATTTTATATATTTATCATGCAAATATATATTGTCTTTTATATAAAGTAATACTTTATCTACTGATGGTAAATCTTTTAGCGTTGTTTCATTCATTATTGCACTAAAGTTCTATACACTAATGCATTTGTTCAAGATATTTGAACATTATTCTGCTTAATTAAAATTATACAAGCTAATAATCCTGGCAATAGACAAAGAGCCATAATTGGAAAAACCATTTCGATTCTATATGCCTCTGCTATCCAACCGCATACTGCAGGTGCTATTCCACCTATTCCAAAACTTAAGAAAAATGAAATACCATATCCGAGACCTCTTTGTGCGTTTGATGTAAAGTCAGCTAATAAAGCATTTGAGACAGGCTGATTTGAAAAATATACCACACCAAAGACAATGCTACACAATAATAATAACCAACCTTTTGTATAACCTATCAAGGTAAGAAATGGAATATTTAGAATGATTATAACAAAAAGTAGATGAGTTCTGCTATATCTATCACCAAAATATCCCCCTAAAGCCTGTCCTGCAATCCCACAAAGGAATACCAGTGTAGTGAAGAATCCTGTTTTTAATGAGCCAGACAACAAACTAAATATTCCATCAGTCTGAGTTCCAAATAGACTTGGCATATATGTAGAGAATCCTCCAAAAGAGAACCCCAATGAAATAACCATACAATAATAAAGTAATATTGAGCTTTTATTGGTCCTAAATGAAGAAATTGTCTTATTCGTAATATTTTTATTGTATGGTATCAAAAAATATGAGGTCAATGCAAGTCCCAACTGTAATATAATCCATATAAAATATGATAATTTCCATGAACCGACCTCTGCAGCAACACCTGCTAAAAGGGGTCCCAAAGCCAGGCCAAGAGATCCGGCAATACCATGTATCCCTAAACCCTTACTTAGTCTATTGAGGCTTCTAGATAATATTGTTAAACCAGCTGGATGGTATATGCTAGAAGAAAGACCTAGAGTAGCAAGACCTATCGTTATTTGAAATGGAGTATTAGAAAGGATAATAATCATACCGCCAATAGCAGAGCCTATCTGATAAATAATAAGCAATGTTTTAGCTCCTATATGTTCTTCTAGAATTCCTGCAGGGATTGCTCCTAAACCAAACATAAAAGTTCCTACAGTAGCCATTAAGCCTAAAGTATCCATTCCTAATTGATATTCAGTTTGAAATAATAGTAAAAGAGTAGGAAACACCATCATTTGAGCATGCACTATTAAATGGGATAGTGAGGTAATATATAGAATGTTGTTATTCTCTTTAAGCATATAAAAAAGCCCCTACCGCAACTATTATTTGCAGAGGGGCTTGGATTAAGATAAGTATTAAGTTATCGTTTTTCTTCGATACGCGCTGCTTTAGATCCAGTAACATTTTTTAAATAATTTAATTTAGCTCTACGAACCTTGCCACGACGCTTAACTTCGATATTAGAGATCATAGGCGAATGCAGCGGGAAAATACGTTCAACCCCAACGCCATTAGTTACTTTTCTAACAGTGAAAGATGCATCTAGGCCTTTGCCCCCTCGTCTACCTACAACAACACCTTCAAAGCGCTGGATACGTTCTTTGTTTCCTTCTTTAACTTTAACATCTATGGCAACTGTATCACCTGAATCAAATTCAGGTAAGTCTGATTTTAGAAACTCTTTTGTAGCTTCATGTTGTTTATTCATTATTTTTCTCCAATTCTATATCTTTATTATAATTTTCCCAGAGATCTGACCTTTTATTCTTGGTTCGCGTCTCTCTTTTTTCTTGTCTCCAGTCTTCAATTTTTTTATGATGACCACTAAGCAGTATGCTAGGAACTTCCATTCCATCAATCATTCTTGGCTGTGTGTAGTGTGGATAGTCTAATAGACCAAATGTAAATGTATCTGTTAAGGCAGAATCAATATTATTAAGAGTCCCTGGGATAAGGCGTACTGTACTATCAAGCATAACCATAGCAGGAATTTCTCCACTGGTCATTACAAAATCTCCAATTGAGAATTCATCGGTAACATATTTTTCAATAACTCTTTCATCTATACCCTTATAGTGTCCACATATGATAATTATTTTATCCTTTTTACTAAGATCTTCAGCTGATTTCTGATCCCATCTTTTTCCCTGCGCAGAGGGATATATTATCCTAATATCATCTGAAAAATCCATCCATTCCATTGCAGCGTCAATCGCTTTGTATAGTGGTTCGGCCATCATTACCATCCCACTACCACCACCAAATGGCGCATCATCGATCTGTCTATAGCTCCCAATTCCAAAATCTCTGAGATTAATCACATGAAATTCTACTACTTTCTTTTCAATAGATCTCCTCAGCATACTCTGTTCTACCAGAATGTTAATTACATCTGGCACTGGAGTAATAACTGCAATTTGCTTCAATCCAACAGACCATCCATAGGTGCAATCACTATCCGCTGAAGTTCATGGTCTAGTCGCTTAATTACCTCGGGAATAATTGGTATCAAATATTCTTTTTTCCCATCATGAATTACATATGCGTCATTGCTAGGCAGCCACATTACATCTTTAAGCTCCCCTACTCTTTCCCCACTATCAGTGACAACACTATAACCTAGTAGGTCCTTACTTATCATATTAATACTTTCATCACAACCGGTACTAACGTAAAGAGTTTTTCCTACAATTCTTTCAGCTTGATCTAATGTATTTACACCTTGAAACTTAAAACGACGTTTCTTACCAATACCTGTAATTAATTCAAGTTGTATGATCTGAGACTGGCTAGATGTATTCCCCAGTCTTAGACCTTTCTCTTCAATATATTCCTCAAAATATCTGGATAGTGGTCGTAAACGCACATCTCCCTCTAAACCAGATGTACTTGTCACGGTTGCTATAGGATGAATGTTCTCTTTCATTTAGTCAATAACATCGAGTCTCGCTCGTTTACCTCCCTGTTTTGCATTAATTGCAAATACCAAGGTTCGTAATGCAGAAATATTTCTTCCACTTTTACCTATAACCTTACCATAATCACCATCTCCTACGGTTAGTTCATAGATAATACGTTGTTCCGTTTCTACTATGTCAACTTTTACCTCATCTGGCTTATCTACCAGGAGTTTTATTGCCTGTTGAATGAACTCTAACATAACGTCCTCCATTATTGTAACTGACTAATAAATGGTTCTATTTCTTACTCTTCTTCAGTTGATGATGCTTCGTCCTCAGTACTCTCTTCAGAATCACCCTCATCTACTGGCGCTTCAGCGGTATCATTTACTGAGCTTTCCTCTTGACCGCCATCGGACCCAGCTTCGACATTATCTTCTTTGCTTTCAGAGGGAGCCTCATCACTCGGGGCTTCTTTATCTTCTACGGTAGCCTTTGCTTTTTCTTCAGCCTGTTTTTCAGCTCTTTCCGTGCGGGATTTTAATACATCCTCACGGTTTAGTTCCCATTTTTTCATTTCTTTTTCAATATCTGATTCATTAAGCCCTTGTTTCATTAAGTGCCAACGATGGCTAATTCCAGCACCACGTAGTAATTTCTTTGCAGCATCAGTGGGTTCAGCTCCTTCGCCCAACCAATGAAGTATCCTATCTTGATCCAGATCATATGAATGATCCGTATCAATTGGGTTATACCATCCTAGTTGCTCAATTGCAGCACCATCACGCCTTTTACGTGAATCCATTACAACCATTCTATAGAAAGGCCTATTTCTTCGTCCTATACGTTTCAGTCTTATTTTTGTCGCCAATGTATTACTCCTTAATTAAAATTTTTACATGTTTCCCATGAATGGGATATTTGTATTTTTGAAATTTTTCATTTTTTTCATCATTTTTTTCATCTGATCAAATTGTTTCAATAATGCATTTACTTCCTGGACTGGTCGTCCACTGCCTTTTGAGACCCTTAATCTACGACTTCCATTCATACTATTTGGATCTTTCCGCTCATTCTCTGTCATAGAATTAATAATGGCTTCAGTCCAATTAATTTGACGATCATCCATATTTAATTGTTTTAGAGTTTTGCTATTCATCCCTGGCATCATGCCCATTAATTCCCCAATTGGACCCATATTCTTTAGTTGCTGTAACTGTATTTTAAAGTCATTGAGGTCAAATGAATTATTAGAAATTTTATTTTTTATCTCTTGAGCGTTTTTCTCATCAAATATCTTCTCTGCCTTTTCCACCAATGAAACAACATCCCCAAAGCCAAGGATACGATCAGCAATTCTATCTGGGCTGAATTTTTCAAGGCCAGTTATTGATTCTGAGGTTCCTATGAACTTAATAGGTACACCTATGACATTTTTGATCGAAAAAGCTGCACCACCTCTAGTATCTCCATCCATTTTTGTAAGCACAACACCACTAAGAGGAACTGCTTCATGGAAAGAAAGCGCAGACCTTACTGCGTCTTGTCCAGTCATTCCATCAGCTACGAACAGAATCTCACTAGGTTGAGTATTATGGGCAATAGATTGAATCTCTTCCATCATATTGCTATCAATATGAAGACGTCCAGCTGTATCCAAAATCACTACATTATTTTTCAAAGAACGTGCTTTTTCAATTGCATCTCTGCAGATCTTTAAAGGATCATCATTTGTGTCTCCAGTAAAAACTGGAACATCAACCTGTCTGCCAAGCTTAATTAGCTGCTTGATTGCTGCAGGTCTGTAGACATCCGCTGCAACCAATAGAACTGATCTTCCTTCTTCTTTTAATTTAAGAGCAAGTTTACCAGCTGTTGTGGTTTTACCAGCACCTTGAAGCCCTGTCAATAATACCACTGCTGGATCATAATTAAGATTCAGACCTGTATCTTTGGAACCTAAAAGAGAAACAAGTTCATCTCTTATTATCTTAATAAATTGCTGACCAGGTTTAATGGATTTAAGTACTTTCGTTCCTTGAGCTTTTTCTTCAACATCTGCAACAAAAGACTTAACCACCTTAAAGTTAACATCTGCATCTATTAAAGCTCTGCGTACTTGTCTTACAGAATCATTGATATTCTTATCCGTTATCTTTCCCAGACCACGAATATTTTTGAATATCGTTTGAAACTGCTCCGTTATCTGTCCAAACATCTGCATTTTTATCAGAAATAGCCTCGGAAATTAAAGATTATAGTATGCAAATGTAACTGAGAAAACAATTGGTTGAATTTGGTCAAAATCTAGATATTATACTTATAAGTCAAACCTATATGTAAAGGGTCACCATAACTTTCCCATAATTGGTCAGGGTAATCTGGAGGAATGAGGCCAAAATAAAACCCGCGAGTTGTATACCTTTTATCAAAGATATTCCTGATCCATATGGTTATAGTCGATAATTTGCCTAAATCTTTAGAAACAGAAAGATTAGTTATGCTATGTGGTCTTGATCTTTCATTGTGACTATCAGAATAATAATAATCACTTTTATAACTCGTTTCTATTGAACAAGATAGACCTGGGTAGCCTTTATAAATTAAATTTAAAGATCCATTAAGTTTAGGAGACATAGCAGCTTCTCTATCCCCTCCTGAACCTTTTATCCCATCTGCAATAAAATAATTAAAACTATCCACCCATGTATTTAAATATCCACATGATAGATTAAGATCTAAATTAGGCAAGACATTCAACCTGTTCTCCCATTCAATACCTGACATAGACCCAGAACCCGCATTGCTTGTATAATAAATGAAGCTATTAGGGTCACCTTGAATTTGTTGACTTGAAATTGACACCTGCTGACCTTCTCTTATACCAGCGAAAATTGTAATATTTGAACGGGTCTTAGGAGTTCGATGTTTCATCCCAATTTCTAATGCCATCAAAGCCTCTGGTCCATAGGAACGGCTTGCTTCATTTAAATATGGCTGCTGATTAACTCCTCCTGATTTATAGCCTCTGGCAATACTGCCGGTAAATCTTGTAAAATCATTTCTTTTAAACATAAATGATGATCGGTATCCGATCATCAGATCATCTGTTTTGAAATTCACTGTTGGTAATTCAACTGACTGCCAATAAGCATCTAGGCCATAGGATGACCCATTATAGGCAATGGTGTTTTTTTCAAGTCTGAGATTATTTGACAACCTCAAATTTGGTATAACATCGTAATCGATTTGAAAATAGCTTGATAAAACCTCAAAATCATACGTACTGAGCGCATTAGTTGCCAAACCACCAAATAAGTAACCATTTGCACTATCTCTCTCTTCCATATCCTTGTAAAAGAGCCCAAAAACTAATTTATTTTTAGATAAACGCAATTCCTGCGTGAAGTTTTTTCGATATTTCTTGTTTTTATCGTAAAAACTATAGGACCAACCCTCCATTATAGGATCAAACCCGTGCTGCTCAAACCAGTAACTATCATTAGCCCAATCACCATCATATGCATGAACAAGGTCTGTCTTAGTGGATGATGTTATACTTGTTAATTTTATTGTTTTTGTCAGAGGAGTAGTTAAACGTAAAGATCCGCCTATTGTATTCTGACTATCCTCACCATCATCATCTGAGAAGGTATGATAATTTGAGTTATTATCTGGCGACCAAACATCATACCCATTTGATAAATCAGCATAAATGAAAGTGGTAAGAATATCAATCTTACTGGTTGGCTTATAATGAAGTTTGATCCTATAGAACATTTCTTCTCTTTTGTTGGAATTTTCTTTATTTTGATGCATGTTGCTTCGAAAGCCATCCCTGTAATAATGCATACCTGTTAAACGAAAGTTAAGGTGTCTGTTAATACTGTAGTTAAATGAACTATTAAGTTGAAAATGGTTATCACTGCCACGACTAATAGAAAGATTTTGTTCATTATAGTTTTTAGGATCAACAGACCTAAGGCTAATAAGTCCTGCTATTGCATTTGCACCAAACACTGATGATTGAGGCCCTTTGAATACTTCTATTTGTTGTAGATCGTACAAATGCCCTAGCATGCCTAGGCCACTTAGATCAAGATCATCTAATATAAAACCTACTGAGAAATTTGGTGCCCCTTCACCAAAATAATGACTTCTCTCTCCAATACCACGGATTTGGAAATATCGTGGGCGGCTTGTGCCACCCGCCCAGGTCAAATTAGGTATTTGATCTATCAATGTTTGGAAATGTTGTGCCGATGATCTTTTTATTTCATTTGATGTAATCACTGTTACACTGCGACTTAATCTCTGAAGAGATTCATCATTTAATCCGCTAAGAACTGTGATTTCATCTGCTTTGATTGGATACGGATCAAGTACAATATCCATTACTTTCTGAGCCTTTAGGGTTAATGTTTTATATCCTAAATGAGAAATTTCAACTTCTATTGTAGTTAAACAACCATTACCATCAATCCCTATTGTTGAATCAATTACTTCTAAAGTATAAGTTCCTGCGCATAAATTAGTTAAATCTTCTTCATTGCTAAAAAAATCATCAGGACCAAACCAATAAAAATTATAAGGTTCATTCCCTCCTGAAACATCAATACTAATCTGACCATCACAATCTCCAAAGCATTCTAAATACGTGTGTGTCTACGGCTATATGTGGTTCACCAAACACAAAACGCATAACGATATCTGAACTTTTCCGACCTACTCCGGGTAGTGTCATTAATTCTTTTTGTGTCTGTGGAACCTTGCCATTGAACTTTTCTAAAAGCATTTTGCTCGTGGCAAGTATATTTTTTGATTTTGCGTTGTGCAATCCTGCTGGTCTGATTGCTTCTATTATTTCTTCTCGAGAAAGTTTAATCATGTCTTGAGGTGTGCTGGCTAGTTGGAATAATTGATTACAAGCAATGGCTGTGCGTTTGTCTTGACTTTGTGCTGACAACATAACTCCTATTAAACTTTGATAAGCTCTGCTATGAATCTTTGCGGCAGGCTTGGCGTTCCTATACTTAGGCCAATAGTCAGAAAGTCTTTCGTAAATTGTTTCAATCTGTTTTTGTGTTTTCATCTGTGGTTGGCTCTTGTTCTAGTTCATCTAACATTTCATCATATGACTTGCCTGGATTTTCCCAACTGCTATACATATTAGGTTCTTGTGTATAGTAAGGATCATTAAAGTTGGGATCATCAACTCCTTCTACTGCATTAACTTCAGGTATGTAATGCTTCAACATATTTTCTACACCAAGTTTCAATGTTACTGAACTACTTGCACAACCAGAACAAGCACCTGAC
>CAJVZI010000046.1 GCA_913020665.1 uncultured bacterium
AGAGCGTTGGATTCCGGTTCCAAAGGTCACAGGTTCAAATCCTGTCGGGCGTACTGACTTTTATGAGATATTTATACACAATATTCATTTTTTCTTACTCGTTTCTTTTTGCACTTCCTCCGCTAAAAGATGCTGAAATCGATTCATTTATCATTGCAAGATATAGTGGAGATACATCAATGGTAAATCAAACTATCGCTTCTGGATTTTTATATGTGCACACTCCATATGTAGGTCTAGGTGTCAGCGCCTACTATGTAGATGGAAGTCTATTAATAACAGATGTGGTGAATGACTCTATACAAACCTTTTTATCCGTGGGTGATAAAATTCATGAACATAATGGAAAAGTGGTTAATAAGAGCGGTCTCAATACAAATGGAGCAGTGGGTGAAGAGCAAAAACTTATCATTACTAAGGCAGGCGACTCTACATTTAGTGAGTTAAAAATTCCTCTACAACTTTTTCAATATGAACAGGATAGTGCTTCCTTTGTAGAAGAGATCCTTAAATACTCAGATCTATGGTTTGATTTTGATGTAACAATAAAAGAAAAAGTAATAAGAAAGAATAAGGTATTCGTACACTACCTTTGGGAAGGGTCTAAATATGAATCAGGGGATACATATTACTTTTCTGCAATGGAAATTCTCTATCTAAATAAAAAGAGAGATCTAGTAGAAAGGATAGAGGGAATTTGGTCTGAAAAGCAATTTAGGGATCAGTTCAAATAACGTTCTATATTATTGACCATATTTTGGTGAATATGCCCATTTGTTATTAGAATATTGTTGTCATTGATATCAAATTGATTCCCAGATAGGTCCGTGACCATACATCCAGCTTCTTTTGCGATCAATATACCTGCGGCTGTGTCCCAGGGCTTAAGGTCATATTCCCAAAAACCATCTGCTACTCCTTTAGCAACATGACAAATATCAACTGCGGCCGCTCCTAATCTCCTCACGCCTTGTGTATCATCGGTGAATTGTTTAAATAAATTCATATTATTATCCCAATTCTCCCCATGTTCATACCCAAAGCCTGTCACCAGTAAGGACCTTTCTAATGACTTGGTATCTGAACAATTGATATTTTTTCCTTCGCACCATGCACCTTGACCCTTTATAGCAGTATACATCCTCATATTAGGCATTTCTACTACAACTGCAACTAGTGGTTCATTCTTATAGAATAATCCTATAGAAATGGCAAACGAAGGGTATCCATGTACAAAATTCGTGGTGCCATCCAAGGGATCAATGATCCAAAGATAATCAGAAATATTCGTATCCTGTCCGGTCTCTTCTGCGAGAATAGTATGATCCTTGTAAAATGAACGAATGATGGCTTTTATGGTCTTCTCAGATTTTAGATCTGTCTCTGTCACTAGGTCAGTAATGCCTTTATGATTGGCCACTCTTGGTCTATCACTGGCTTCCATGACCAAATTGGAAGCTGCAAGTGCAGCTTCTATAGCAACATTTAAAAGATCATCTTTGTTGATAGGGGACATGAGACTCTGCAAAGTAATCTTTCGTCATTCCCTTTAACGCTCCGGTCAATAAAATGATCGAAATGAGATTAGGAAATGTCATAATACCAAGAGCAGCATCACCAAATGCCCAGATCGCTTCCAATTCAGCTATACCACCTACGAAAACAAAAAATACATAGACCCATAGATAGGGCGTGATGGCTTTTTCTCCAAAAAGGTATACAGCAGCTCTATTTCCATAAAAAGACCACGCTATGGCCGTGGATAAGGCAAAGAGAAGTACAGATACGGTAACGATCTTATCACCAAAACCAATGAAAGAACCCAAACCTTCTTTAAAAGCAAATGATGTAAGCAGACTACTGTTAAATAGTTCCCTGCCTTGAAAGATACCAGACTCTATTGCCATTTTTGCTTCAAGTGCAGAAGAAGCAGTTATATTTACAAAATATTCTGTATGTTTCCAGGCACCAGTAGATATTATCACAAGACCAGTCATCGTACAAATAATAAGAGTGTCAATATAGGGCCCTAGCATTGCAACTGCTCCTTCACGAATAGGATATTTTGTTTTTGCAGTTGAATGAGCGATAGCTGCA
Organism: uncultured bacterium; assembly: GCA_913020665.1. Lineage (GTDB taxonomy): Bacteria > Fidelibacterota > Marinisomatia > Marinisomatales > UBA1611 > CACEUX01. The sequence goes on from CAJVZI010000046.1 coordinate 2,098, forward strand.
GATCCTTGTCCAGCCTCATTTGAATAGAGTCCTCGCTTTATACCCCAAAGCATGGTCATTAAGATCCCGCCACCAGTACCAGCGATAGTTGCAGGTGGATTAAATGCCATAGATATGATCATGCTAAAACTTCCAGCTATCTTATCGATATTCAATATGATGATAATAGCTGCAGCGACCACATATACTAGCGCCATAATGGGAGCTAGGTATCCTGTGACAGTTCCGATACGTGTAATTCCTCCAATGATCACCATACCCACAATGATTGCCATTACAATACCGATTATGAACTGGAAGATAGAAACTCCAAATCCAGACCAGACCTCATGCTTTATCGTAAGGAAATGAGAATTGCCCACAACATTTGATATTTCAGAGTATAATTGGTCCGATACCGTAAAGGATTGGATCGAATTACCGGTAGCAAACGAACAGATAACTGCAAAACAAGCAAAGGCAACAGCCATCCAGCGCCAGTTCTTGCCTAGACCGTTTTCAATTGTATACATAGGCCCGCCAGCTGTATTACCTAAAGCATCCATTTCACGATATTTCAATGATAGAGTACACTCTGCGTACTTTAGAGTGGTACCAAAAAAGGCTGTCACCCACATCCAGAATAATGCTCCAGGACCTCCGTAATAGATAGCAGTGGCAACTCCAGCAATATTCCCGATACCTACGGTTGCTGATAATGCGGTCGTTAAAGCCCTGAAATGATTAAGGTCACCTTCATCATCTGGGTCATCGTATACACCTCTTGTAACCTCTATGCCGTGTTTTAAGTATTTGATCTGAGGAAAGCCTAACTGTATGGTTGCATAGATCCCTGTTCCTACAAGTGCAATGACCATAAGTGGAATTGCTCGTTGACTAGGGAATGACCACACTGCCTCAAATGTATGGATGCCAAATGCATACATAATAAAAATAATAATACCAAAAGCTATGAAACCGGCTTGTCTTCTATCCATGAGTGTTCCTTTTATTTAAAAGAAGGGATAAAGTTTAGAGCAAAGATGAGCTATCAACAAAGCGTATATTCAATAATAGAATTAAAAAATCTGAAGTGAACAGTTATATTATTCAGTTAATAGCTCTATTATCCTGTATGTAGAAAATATTAATTATCTACAACTAGAGAAATAAAGGAGATATTATGAGACAGTTAATTCATTGTATTCTTTCATCATTTCTAATCTGCTCTGCTTTATCTGCAGGTGATGTTGAGGATGTCAAGAATTCTATTAAGAAAAGCTTTAAATACCTTAATAAGATGAAAAAATCAGAGAATGATTATTCTAAAGATGGGGCTTTAGAATTTTGGTCTAGTGGTGGACTTATGCAAACCATTGATCCATCAGGTAGACCTGAAACATATGATTATGTTAATATCAATCCTAAGCATATTGAGGTTATCGTTCTAGCAAAAGGTAAAGCAGCTGTAGCAATGTACTACTCCGAAGGAAATATGAAACCAAAGAACTCTTCAGAAGTAAGTCATTACCTTACAAGAGTTAGTCAAACATTTGTTAAAGAAGACGGCGAGTGGAAAACAAGGACCTCTCATTGGTCACCGGTCATGGGCGGTTCAGGGACGACTCAAACCGGCAAAGAATAGTCCAGTATGAAATAAAAATATGAGGATCATAGCAGGTGTTGATGAAGTAGGTAGAGGCCCGCTAGCAGGGCCAGTGGTCGCAGCTGCTGTGATCCTTCCCAAAGATCATACAATTGAGGGCTTAAGGGATTCAAAAAAGATATCCAAAAAAAGGCGCGAATCTTTATTCCCATTAATATACGAACAGGCAATAGATATAGGGACTGGCGAAGTTGATGTAAAAACGATTGATAAGATAAACATTCGAGAAGCTACATTCAAGGCGATGAAAATGGCGCTAGATGATCTTTCTACTATTCCAGACAGAGCCTTGATAGATGGGCACCCGCTAAATGATCAATCCATTCCAAATGAAGGGATTATTGGCGGCGATGATAAAGTTGATTCCATAAAAGCGGCATCGATCATTGCAAAAGTGACCAGAGATCGTATCATGAAAGAATACTCAATAATCTTTCCAGAATATGGTTTTGAAAACCATAGTGGTTACGGAACAAAAATCCATATAGAAGCGCTTGAAAAATATAGAGCAACTCCTATTCACCGGAGATCTTTTAAACCGGTTAAAAACCTAATGCCAACCTTTAAATGGCTGGTAGACCATGATCGAATTTCATGGATGGGAAAAAAATTAGCAGCTCTACACTTAAAAAAAAGTGGAATGAGTGTTATGGATTTAGACTGGGAAGGGATTTCAAATAATTCTATAGATATTGTCGCAAAAGATAATGACCATTTGATCTTTGTAGATGTAAATACTTACTATAAAAATCAAGATGATTTGAAAAAGGATAATGAAGTAGATAGGTTAAAAAAAACCATGCTTCCAGCTATGAATTTGTATCTAAGTGACAAATTAGCAGTATCAAATTTTAGAATTGATTCTATTTCAGTAATATTGAGCAGCAATAATCCCGAAATATTGCACAATAAGGATATTAAAATAGACTAAACTAAATACCATTTACTATCTCTGCGCTAGATGGGTTGGTATCTGAAAAATGAAAGTTTTCGATTCAAACAATAAGATCAATATATTAGCAGTACTTGGTTACCTTGTTCTCGCTTTAGGAATCGGTCTAAGGTTAAGTGGATATAATTATGGAATTGTTGTTACAGTTTTTATTTTAGCTATTGGAGCTGTCTTAGTAGGTATTAGCACAGGAAATAAAAAGTTTATTTCAGAGACAAAGGCGATCATATATATAGTTCTAACTGTTCTTATGATAAAAGTTACAGTCTTAGAGGCTTATATCGTACCAACAGGGAGTATGGAAAATACAATAATGACAGGAGACTTTTTGATCGGTAGTCGTTTTGTTTACGGTATGCGTACTCCTGATTGGCTGGGGATTCCATATACGGATATAGGTTTTTCCATTCCTTATTACAAATTCCCTGCTTTCAGAATACCTCAAGTGGGAGATGTCCTTATTTTTAAATATCCAAGGGATAAATACGTTAAGTATGTTAAACGATGTGTAGCAGGGCCTGGGGATACATTGGAGGTATCAGACAAAAAACTATATGTAAATAGGGAAGAGGTAGTTATGTGGGAAAATGGGAAATACCTTACACCATCAATGCAAAAACAGTTTAAACAACCGGATATATTTCTTAGTTCTGAAACAAATATCAATCGTGATAACCTTGGCCCCATTTACGTACCTAAGAAAGGAGATGTCTTTCCTATCCATGAAAAGACAAACTGGCGATATCTTCTTCCAATTATCATGATGGAAGGACACACTGCTACTCTCGATAATGATGAAGTATCATATGAATTTACATTACAAGACCCAAATGAAGTTTTTAGAAGAAAAGGAAAGGAGTCTGTATACAAGGAATATTTTCCACATGGTGGCAACCTACTTACTCCATGGAGCAGATCTATTCAAGATGACCATTTTAAATTTCTAATGATAGATGGAAAGCCAGCTGACCAGCTAAATGAATATGTAGTAACTCAAGATTATTATTGGGCAATGGGAGATAATAGGGATGATAGTTTGGATTCAAGGTATTGGGGATTTGTGCCTGAAAATGGAATACTTGGTGAAGCCTTATTTGCTTATTTTTCTTTAGACCTAGATACATGGACTCCTCGCTGGAGTAGAATAGGTACTAATATCAAATAAACTATTTTGCGTACTCTCTTAACGATAACTTTATCATTTTTTGCAGTACAATTCTCATTTTGTCCCACCCATCCCAGGATGGTCGTTCATTTTTCTTATGATAAACCAAGAGCAGAGGCATTGAAAGAGATAAGATCATTTTTGGAAAGCGAAGGCTTTATTATTTTAGAATATGCTCCAGAAGATGCGTTTTTGTTTACAGATTACAAATTATATGATTGGGGAACAGGACGTAGACTTCTAGCAGTAACGGTTCATATAAATGATAAGATTACTATAACCGGTATGGGTAAAATGGATGTGCCTGTGAGCAATCTTGGTCCCCCAGATGAATTACAAAAAATTAAATCTGTAGATAGATTACCTTATTCTATTCAGAAGCGAACATTTTTAGCATTAGTTCAGCCACTCAATGATCTAGGATATATAACCGTAAAACATTCACCTTGATTTGATGGTTGCCAAAAAACCTTTCTTTTATGAAATTCCCGAGCTGACATTTGTAATTTCATTGTTAATTTGTAGAGGTTTATGAGTATTGATTTTGAAAGCAAAGATGGTAGAAACAACTATCTAATTGAAAAACTAGACGACCTTCTAGGTGGGATCAATGCGAGCTATGGGCAAGTGCTGTTGGATGAACTTGTAACTCGGCTTCAAAGAACCTTAAATGATTTTAATGAAGAAGTGGAAGGGATTATGGGTGAATTGAAAGATAGCTCAGAGCGTCGTAGTCAGATCATTCATGACCTGATGGAAGGTAAGGAGCTATCACAACAAGATTCTAGTACAGGTGAAGAAGAACCTAAAGCAGACGGAGGAGTAGACACGTCTGAGATGAGTGAATGGGAAAAACGCCTAGAAGGAATGGAATAAAGATTAGGAAATACAATGAACGCTAAAGAAAAATTTATTTTTATTATGCTAGGCGCACTATTTATAGGTGCATTCTATTATTACGCAATGACAGAAGACCTTAATAGAAGGATGGATGAATTAAATCTAGCAGATAAAAACCATGTTGATAAGGTACTGGGAGCATACGCAGATAGTCTCCATACATATAATCTTAGGTTCATTGGACGTGGTAAGCATATAAGAAAAGCTCAAAAGGATATCGTTGCAAATACAGACCTGATTGAAAAAAATACTGATTCTCTTGCTGCAATGATCGATGAAGTGAGTTTTGCACTTGAAAACTTCATGAGAGAAACAGATAAGAAATTTAGAAATCTTGGCAATGATTTGGATGATCTTTCAACAGAGATGAAAGGTACTGATAGAAAATTAAAGCAAGGTATTTCCGATTTAGAGCAAACCGCAAAAGCATTAGAAAAACGATTAAAAGAGATAGAAGACCTAGCCTTGATTCAAAAAGAAAAGGCAAAAGCCGCTGAAGAAGATTAGATTTACTTTATAAAGAACACCCTCCTATGTAAAAGGGGGCCGGTAACGGCCCCTTTTTGCTTTATAGACTGTATCATATAATTTTTTCTACTAATTTTGAATATGTTGAAAAGGAAATATTCACTTCTAAACCCTCAAAATTTGACTACCATATTCCTTGTTATCCTATTGATTATTCTTCCTCAAATTTTAATTGATGATTCACATAATTTTCCCATACCAACTGAAATAATTGAAAGAAAAAAAGATAGAAAAGTTTTTAAGCAAAACCGGAAAGAATGGATGGAGAACATGCATAGATCTTCATCAGACGTTGACTGGAGGCAAATGGATGCAAACACACGCAAGAATAAATTCATCTCAAATACATTAAAGCGTAAAAACAACTTTTTAAGTACACAAATAAGAGAATTAACCACAGATGTGCCTGGCGAGTGGTATGAAAGGGGTAGTAATAATCAGGCTGGCAGAATTCGTACATCGCTGATTGACCATCAAAATGGAATAATATATTGTGCATCTAGTGGCGGTAACATTTGGAGAGGAAATATGGATGGTAGTGACTGGGCCTCTTTGAATGATTATTATCAAATAAAAGGGATTCATTTCATGAATAGATTCCCTCATAACGAGCTTACAAGAATGATCGTTATAAATGATAAGAATTGTTTTAGAACGGATGATGATGGATATATAATTGAAGGTGCTACAGGACTAGAGTCTGTACAGCAATGGGGATGGATCTTTAGAGCAATACAAGCCTCTGATGAAATTGGTACTATCTTTTTAGGTGCAATTGAATGGGACTATGTTGAGTGGACATATTTACCTGCAATTTACCGTTCAATTGATCAGGGTGAATCGTTTACAAAGATTGTGGAAATGACATCAGCAAATGGTTTTACTGTAGGCACTAGCAATTTTGATCTATGGATCCCTGATAATGGTAATAATGATCCAATAGTGATCAACGATGATGATGTATACTTGTTGGATGGTAACTCATTTGAAATGATTTCAATTGGAAATATTAACTCAGGGTCTAATGGAAATAATATCTTGATCGGTGGGGAATATGATCAAGGTCAAATTTTTCTCCATGCAAGGGTTGGAGACATACATTACAGCTCATTAAATGGTGGAAATTCCTGGGAAAATATGGGCACACTTCCCACTGGAACATTTACAATTAATAGTTTTGAATGTTCGAACATAGATCCAGATAAGCTAGCTATAGGAAATGTTGATGGATATAGAACAAACGATGGTGGGCAAACATGGTCCATTATTAATAATTGGTGGGAGTATTATTCCTCTCCAGAATCTAAACTACATGCAGATCTTCCTGAGTTGAATTATATTGTTGATCCCGAATCTGGAGATGAATTTCAACTCATATGCACTGATGGTGGGATATATATTTCTTATGATCATTTTCAAAGTGTCGAAAATTTATCATTAAGTGGACTGGGTGTAAGTCAGTATTACTCAACATATACGGGAAGAGAATCACCATATCATGTTTATGCGGGTAGTCAGGACCAAGGTTTTCAACGTCATTTAAGTAGCGGAACATATGATGGTGTTTTAGATTTTGAACAGACGATTAGTGGTGACTATGGACATATTGTTTCCAGTGATGGAGGTTCAAGCGTATGGACCGATTATCCTGGATTTGTAATGTATTATCCTGACATTGCTAACTCAACAGAAATGGTCTCATGGGATTTTCAAGGTAGCGGCTATCTTTGGTTACCACCGATCATGAACGACCCAGACCAACCGAATATAGTATATATTGGGGGTGGTGGTATTAATTCTCAAAATCACATGGTAAAGGTTACTTATGGTATTGGTGGGATGTATGCAGAAGACCTTGAATATTCATTTGACTCTAAAATATCTGCAATGGCGTACAGTCCCATATCAAATAATAATTGGTATGTATCTACTGAAGATGGACACTTTTTTTACTCTGATGATAGTGGTGTAAGTTTTACAGAGACCTCTAATTTTTCTGGACCAGAGTCACATTATTTCTATGGAAGCTCAATTCTACCATCCCCAATTAATTCTGAACGCATCTACATAGGTGGCAGTGGTTACTCAAATCCGGGTATTTATTTAAGTCAGGATGGTGGAGCAACATTTGAATCATTTGATCAGGGACTTCCAAATACACTAGTATATGGATTAGCATGCCTGCCAGATGAATCCATGATATTTGCTGCGACGGAAGTTGGGCCATATTGCTTTTCTTTTGAAGATGGCAATTGGGAAGATATGTCAAATGATGCTGCACCCGAACAGGTTTATTGGAGCGTTGAATATATTCATGAAATAAAGACGGTTAGATTTGGTACATATGGTCGTGGAATATGGGACTATACATTTGACTACAATCCAATTTTAGAAATAGGGGATATAAACCAAGATGAATTAGTCAATGTCGATGATTTCATATCACTTGTTGCAATTTTAATGTCTGAACAAGAAATATCAGAACATATCTTAGCACTTGGCGATATCAATTTTGATGATAAATTGGATATATATGACCTATTACTATTGGCTGATATGATATGATAGCAGAATTTTTTAATAAAAGAAAAAGAATTGTAGTTTATTTTATTCTACTATTAACAATTGGTTCTGCTGGATTTTATTTCATTGGTGGGGAGAAATGGTCGTTGATCGATAGTTTATATATGACCGTTATAACCTTGTCCACTGTTGGATACGGTGAAGTACATAAGCTTGATGATCTTGCAAAAGTATGGTCAATTTTGCTAATCATTTTTGGGGTTACGGGCATAGGAGCATTATTGAGAACAATTAATGAAGAATTCATACAATCTAAACTATTTTGGAATAAAAAAATGATAAAAAATATATCTAAACTTAAAAATCACTACATTATATGTGGATACGGTAGGATGGGCGCAGTTATTGCAAGGGAATTAGACGATAAAAATCAAAAATTTCTTATTATTGAAAATAATGAACAAAAAGTAGAGATAATTAGATCGAAAGGTATGCTGTGTATTAATGGTGACGCTACCTCAGATGAAATCCTACAAAATGCCCAAATTGATAAAGCTGCTGGTGTTGCTGTGGTATTAGATACGGACCAAGAGAATTTGTTTGTAACAATGACTATAAAAACAACAAATCCAGATATTTTCTTATTAAGTAGGTGCGCAAAAGAATATAATGAATCAAAATTGTTAAGGGCAGGTGCGAATAAGGTTATCAATCCATATAAGGCTGGTGGACATAGAATGGCAGAAATGCTATCTAAACCGCAGGTAGAAGATTCAATATCTGTCGTTTCTCCGAAGCATGCAGACCTGAATCTAACTTTAGATGAGATATCACTTAAAAAATGTAAAGAATATGATAATGTAACTATTAATGATTCAAAGATCCGTGAAAATTATGATGTTAACATAGTTGGTATCATAAAAGATAATGGAGAATCTATTATAAACCCTGAACCAGATACATTATTAAATACTAATGATATAATATTATTAATAGGAGATGAGGATAAAATGTCAGTTTTTAAAGAACAGCTACCTTCTTAACTGTGTATATAATATGCGCATAATATATATTATGTATAATAGTAATATTAACCATAAAACATGAATGGATATGTTTATACACAACTTTAGTGGTTAATTAATAATATTTATTATTTTTCCAGGTATATATACTATTTTATTTATTTTGCCTTGAGATAAGTATTTTACTCCGAAAGATGTTTTCTTTACAATTTTCATTGCATCATTTTCATTTGTGTCTGGAGAAATTTCAATAGTCCCTCTAGTTTTTCCTTTAAACTGGACTGCAATAGTTATCATATCTTCAATGATTAAATTTTTATCGTATTTTGGCCATTGCATTGTGGTTATTGGCGGATATCCTATTATTTCATTTAGTTCTTCAGACAAATGAGGCGCAAAAGGATTTAACAGTATTAAAAATTGATGCAATATTTCTTTATCCAAGACATCTAAAGTTGATAAATGATTTGCGAAAATCATTAATTGTGAGACAACAGTATTAAACCTTAACCCATCTAGGTCGTCAGAAGCCTTTTTAATAGTTTGATGTAATAGTTTTGTCGTCTCTTCTGTCGAACAACCTTCTTTTATTATTATTTTCTCATTATTAAAAATGCGCCAAACTTTTTGTAAAAATCTATAGCATCCCTGAAGTCCTTTTGTACTCCATGGCTTTGATTTCTCCAATGGACCCATGAACATTTCGTACAACCTCAAACTATCTGCCCCATAATCTTTTACTACATCATCAGGATTAATCACATTACCGCGTGATTTACTCATTTTTTGACCATCTTCACCTCTGATCATTCCTTGGTTAAATAGTTTTTTAAATGGCTCTTTTGTTGAAACTAACTCAAGATCATAAAGAACATGATGCCAAAATCGAGAATATAGAAGGTGTAAGACTGCATGCTCTACGCCCCCTATATAAAGGTCAACTGGCATCCAATAGGATTCTTTTTCTTTACTCCAAG
>CAJVZI010000047.1 GCA_913020665.1 uncultured bacterium
AATGGAATATTAGAATCATTTTAGAAAATGACCTTGGAGTGATCACAAATCTTGGTCCAAATGATCTGGCAAACCAAAATTTTCAAAATTATATTTTTATTAACAATGTTGTTCTTGGAACAAATGATCATGCTGATGATGTACCGATCCAATATTCCTTAAAACAAAATTATCCCAATCCTTTTAACCCTAGTACCAAGATCGACTTTACTATAGCTAAAGAGAGCTTGGTCAATATTACGATCTTTGATATTTCAGGTAATAAAATCAAGAATCTTATTAATACTTATTACAGTCCTAGCCACAGATCAATCCAGTGGAATGCCAAAAACAATCAGGGAGAACCAGTTTCAGCAGGGGTTTACCTATACAGAATTCAAGCAGGTAATTTTGTTGATACAAAAAAAATGATCTTTCTTAAATAGTCCGTTGAATCAATAGGGTTACACAAATGAGTCAAGAAAATAGAAAACTTGCGGCAATAGTATTCACTGACATTGTTGGTTTTACAAAATTAACTGCAAAAGACCAGTCAAAAGCCTCCGCACTACTCAAACAACAAAGAAAGACCTTTCAACCCATAGTACATGATTATAAAGGTCATTGGGTAAAAGAGGTGGGTGATGGTCTCATAATTACATTTGATACCGTAACAGATGCGGTCAATTGTTGTATCAAACTTCAAAACACTTCTAAAGATATAGATGATCTTAACCTAAGGATCGGGATACATCTAGGTGAGATATTGATCGAGGAAAATGATATTATTGGTGATGATGTTAATGTAGCAGCTCGTATTGAACCATTTTCGGCACCGGGTGGTATAGCTATCTCAAACAAAGTAAATGATGCCATAATAAGAGAAGAAGAATTTGAAACTAAATATCTTGGCAAACCCAAATTAAAAGGAGTTGGTCAAGAGGTTAAAGTATATTGTATTACATCGCATGATCTTCCAGAAACAAAACTCTCTGAGGTTTCAGCAAAGCTTGAACCCAAAGGATTTCAGTGGAATTTTTATAATCTTACTGGAGCAGTGCTTACGGTTATAGGCGTTCTATTTTGGATAAATATTTCTTTTCTTGGTTTAGGTTATTCAAAGAGTGATGAAATCCCTTCCATAGCATTGATCCCTTTTGAAAACAAAGGTTCTCCTGAAGATGATTATTTTTCATGGAGTATCAGTACAGACCTTATATCTGAATTATCATCAATAGGTAACATTAGAGTAGCAAGTTATAATGACATTGAAAAAATAGATTATAATAGTCTTGATAATTCAAAATTAGCTAAGATGCTTTCCATCCGATATGTTGCTCAAGGCACACTTTGGAAAATAAATGATGTTTTTCAATTATCTCTTGAGTTATTTGATACTTTTAAATCAAAGGTTCTTTGGTCTGAAAAATGGGAGACTAAAGACCTTGTGAATATTAAAAATGATATTTCAGAAAAGATTTTTGACAAACTGAGAATAGATAATACAAAAGATCTAAAGAGCGAATATATAGTCGATCCGGCAGCATATGAATATTATCTGAGAGCAAAGCATAAATTTGAAAACCGTTTAGGTTCTAAAGATATTGATTTGGTACAGAAGCTAATTCAAAGAGCAACTGAATTGGATACAAATTTCATCAAAGCTACAAACTTTCTTGCCTCGACTTATCAGGTCGAATCTGAAAACAAGAAAGCTTTAGAATTATATACAAAAAATATCAAGATCGCTGAAAAAATTAATGCACCAAAGGAAAAAGCATTCGCTTTAATGAAGATTGGCGTCATTCATAGGAATAGAGGAGATTTTAAGCAAGCTTTTGAATATCTTGATAAAGCAATTGAAATCCAGACCAAACATAATGATATATTTGGAAAATCTTCTAATCACCATAGTCTTGGGAAATTATATAGAGCGAATGGAGATAAACAGAAAGCGGAAGATAATTTTATGGAATCATTGCGATTGTCTTATGAAACTGAAGATGTAATTAATCAAATAAAAATATACCTAGAATTAGCATGGAATCCGGACTCATCAAAATCTTATTATTATCTAAATCAAGCTTATGGCAAATCAGATAGCATAAGTAATGATAGATTGAAAATTAATGTACTATATCGCTTAGGGTCGTTTTACTATGGGAAGAAAGATTATGATTTATCATTAAAGTACTATCAACAAGGGTTAGATCTTAGTAAATCTGTTTCAGATGAAGATTATTATAACCAGTTAAGATTTTTACTGCGTTCTTCAGATACGTTTTATAGAATTAAAGACACAATAAATGCAGAGAGATATTTAGTTGATGCTTTTCAAATAGCATTTATTTCCAAAAAATGGGAGAATTTTGACTGGGTTTATTTACATTCATTTAATATTGCAAATAATAAACCAGAATTAATGGCCAAACTGTGGAATGAATCATATGACCATGCAAGAAAGAGTAACTCACAAGAACTATTATGTTATACCTCTTTTAAAAAATCAATGTTATTTAATGATTGGAGTAATCCTGAACATATAAAACAAAGGATTAAATGTTTTAGCGATGCTTTGCCTATTGCAGAAAAATTAGGAAATAAAAAATTACAATTTATGATCCTATTAGAACTAACAACAGAATATAGTATAAAATACACTTATGATACTTCAGCTGAAGATAACAGACTATATGATAAGTATAATAGAATGATAATTCAATTATCTGAAGAAATGCTGGATTATGACCAAATGTTTACGTCATTGTATTGGACAGCAGATTTTTTATTTGATATCGGAAGTTATGATGAAGCCTCAGCCCTTATCAAAAGAGGCATACAAAAAGCGATCAACTTGAACTATAACTATCATATAATCAGTCTAAAATCACAATTAGCGAAAAACGAATTTTTTATAAATGGAGATATAGATAGATCAGAAAAAATATTCCTTGAATGTTTTGATTATAAACCAAGTGTTTCTGATTCAATGGGATTGAATGCTAATCTTGGTATGCTATCATACTTTAAAGACAACTATGAAAAATCATTGGACTATTATGAAAAGGCAATTCATAATTATAGGAACAAAAAATATTCACACAATATGAGTGATAAATTCATCTTTTATTATTTATCTAAACATAAATTGGAACATAGTATTTCTCGAGAAGAAATTTTGAATTATTTTAAACAAGAATTAAAGATATCAAATCCTGAACAACATATTAGTAATTCTATATTTAACCAATATGCTCTATATCATATTTTTAAAGAAGAGGATGATCATAAAAAATTAAAGGAAGGTTTATTAATAAAACCTTCAAACCTTGCTATGACTGAATCACAGAAAAATAATTACCTCAATGCATTTTTTATTGAGACTGTTTTAAATGAAAAATGACCAAACACCTCACACTACTACTATTCATTGGGTTTACTGTTTGGACATGCGAGAATAATGTATGTATAGATGAATCAAAAATATCCAATGATCCTTGCTATGAGATCTATGCTCCAGTTTGTGGTTGTGATGGATCAACTTATGATAATGATTGCTATGCTGAAAATGCAGGTGTCACTGAATGGACTGAAGGTGAGTGTAAATGAAATATAGAACTATAATCAAGCCCCACATTCGTGGGGTTTTTTGTTTGTGAGATGATTGCTAGATTTGAGCTTAATAATTAAAAATCTTTGATCTTGAAAAATATTTTAATAATATTATCTATCCTATTTATTGGAGTCGCTAACCCAGGTTGCATTCATAATTACGATCCTGTTATTAGTCTCATTTCAGCTGAACCCAATCCTGTTTCAAAAGGTGGGACTGTCAATCTTATTTGCAAAGCAAGCGATGATGATGATTCAAATAGGCTGAAGGACGACAATCTAAGTTATTCCTGGGTTGCTGCTGTCGGTGAGATCGTTAGCGAGGACTTAGATAACACGGCTGTATGGACCGCTCCGCAACAGACAGGAAAGTTTTCAATATCATGTAGCGTAACGGATGATTATAATGGGCTAGATATTGGAACCATAGAGATCACTGTCCAATGAGATATCTTAAATATATTAGCTATATTTCTATTAGCTGGCTATTATTAATAAGTTGTGAAATAGAAAATAATCCAGTCGAGATATTATCTTTTTCGGCCAGCGATTCTGTTGCGATATCAGGAGTAGGTATCATGCTCTATTGTGTAGCAGAGGATGGAGATAACGATAAGCTTACATTCAGTTGGGAGACTTCAAGTGGAGTTTTTTCTACTGAGCGCGACTCTACAGAGTGGATTCCTCCAAATGACAAAGGGGTTTTCCTTGTAACCTGTAAGGTGTCTGATGACCTTGGTTCATCAGATGCACGAACTATCCCTATACAGGTATCTCCACTTACCCCCGTTCCAGTTAGTGGTTTAGAATGGACATTAACTGATAATGGATTATTGGGTGGTCCAAATTCATCAAATGAAAATAACACAGGTGTAAATGGTTATTGGGATGGAAGTGTAGAGAATGCTGATTATGGTTGGAATGTAACGGCTCAAGAAACACCTAATAGAGAAATTTCTCAATCTCTACAATTCAAAGTAGAAGATAGTGCTAATTGCGGTGGAAATAATTCTAATACGCAATATGGAAGAGCCACAGCAAACATTCAAGTTAATGGTTCTTCTCCTATTACTTTAGAATTAGATTTTTCAGGCATTGGAGAAGCACACTCAGCTGGATATGATCTAATTGAATTTGAGTTAGATGGTAACGTTATTGGAGATGGACATGCTCCTGGAGGCGACCAAGGCTGTACGTCTGATTCTGTTATTGTTAATCCTGCTAGCCCACAATCATTGAACCCAGGGCCACATACTTTGATCATTAACTTTACAACTAATGATGAGCTGTATCATGTAGATGCATATTATGAAATTTTATTAAAACTGATAGTCCCCCGTTAATTTAAATTTCAATATGAAAAAATATTTATTCATAATGATTCCCTTGATCGCTTTTATATCTTGGCATTGTGAAGATAATGCAACAGACCAAGATGATTCGCAACCATCATTGCCAACAGGAACACCTATTATTGAAGGTAAGCGGGTATATATTTCAGGTTTTTACCAGGATTCAAGTTTGACACAAATGGTTGCCTGTTTTTGGGTGGATGGAGAAAGAGTTGATCTAGAATATGGCGCAGCTGAAGCCATTACTGTTGATAATGGTGATGTCTATCTTGCCGGACAGTGGTTTGATTCAACTGGCTGGAATGGAGAAGCTTGTTACTGGATAAACGGCGTGAGATATGATCTGGAAGGCGGTGGAGACCCAAGCACTGAAGTGACTGATATAGCAGTGGATAATGGTGATGTTTATGTATCAGGTGTTATGTCTGATGGTAGTACGTTTGGAACAAATGCATGTTATTGGAAGAATGGAGTTAGGACCGATCTTACAAATTCTAATGTTGATGCGATGGCAAACAGCATTGGGATAAATAATGGCGATGTTTATGTTACGGGTTGGCGAATCCAAAACCATGCATCTATCGCATGTTATTGGAAAAATGGGAACATAAATACCCTTCATAGTACTAGCTATTTTGGAGATGCCTATGATATCGCCTTCAAGGGTAATGATTTTTACATTGCAGGGGAAATTGATGCACAAAACACAGATAATTGGAATGCTTGTTATTGGAGAAACGGTAATAAGGTTAACCTACCAAGAACTGGATATGGCGCTACTGCATTTGGAATATTTTTGGATGGTAATGACGTATATTTAGCTGGCTATACTACAGGAAGCCTTTTCACATTTGATATTGGATGTAAATGGACAAATGGAAATCTTCATGAATTAAGTAGCAATGTTGCAGAAGATCAACAAACATGGCTTTATGATATAGCTGTTGCAAATGATGTAAAGATAACCGTTGGTTTTTATTATACGGTCATCACTGATTATAATGACCCTCTTTATTATGACTCCCCAATTTTCCCTTGTTACTATCGAAATGGACAGAGGGTAAACTTAGAGGAAGCTGAGTGGCAACTTGGCGAAGCAACGGGTGTATTTATTGAATAAAGCTATTTTAACATTGGACGCACTAACTAATAAACCCCATGATTTATGGGGTTTTTATTATGTTGATGCACACCTGAAATGATGATGAAATATCTAATACTATTCATTGCAATCACTGTTTCTTGCCAAAATATAAAACCTGTGGCTAACAAGAGGTCTATTCCTCTAAGTAAGGCTGAAGCAGAGCACCTAAAGAAAAAACTTTATGAAGAACATATAGAAAATGTTCTATCTGACAGATCCAAGGAGATGCAAGATCAACTTATTAAGATAGGTGATCATGAAATGAAGTTCGATCTTAGATTTTTTGGATCTAAGCCAGAGGCAGGCTGGAGCTTATACTTTTCTTTGCATGGAGGGGGAGGCGTTCCTGATTCGATAAATGAAAAACAATGGGTCAGACACAAAACACTTTACTCCTTTAAAGAAGGTGCCGTAATAATTCCTCGATCTCCGACAAATACATGGAATATGTGGCATCAGGATCATATAGATACTTTTTTTAGCAGATTGATCCAAAACATGATCATTCTTCATGATGTAGATCCCAATAAAGTGTATCTTATGGGTTATTCTGCGGGAGGCGATGGAGTTTATCAATTAGCTCCGAGGATGGCGGATAGATTTGCTGCAGCTGCAATGATGGCAGGTCATCCTAATGAAACGTCGCCATTAGGATTAAGGAATATTGGTTTTACAATTCATATGGGGGAAAATGATACGCCTTATGATCGTAATAAAGTTGCAATGGAATGGAAGGTCAAATTAAAAACATTGAAAGAAAATGATGTAAATGGCTATCCTCATTTTGTACAGATCCATAAAAATAAAGGTCACTGGATGGAGGGACTGGATTCCTCAGCCATTTCTTGGATCTCTAATTTTACTCGTAACCCATTTCCAAAGAAAGTTGTTTGGAAGCAGGATGATGTCACCCATAATAGATTTTATTGGTTAAAAGATAATAATCCTATAGAAGGCTCATTGATCATAGCAAGTATCAATGGACAGATCGTCAATATTGAAAAAACAAATGTATCTGATATGGTCATCAGATTAAATGATGAGCTCGTTGACATGGATAAGAAGGTCATAGTTAAATATTCAGGAATGGAGATCTTTAACGATATGGTTCAAAGAGATAGCGCAGTTATATCAACAACTATCAAAGAGTATGGAGACCCAGAATCAATATACTTGGGGGAGATCCCTATCTCATTAGAATTAGTGGAATAAGAATAGATAATTTTTATTTTGAAGAAAATTGATCTATCATTCGCATATGCTTTAGCTTTTACAATCCCTGGACTAATAATCTTTTTAGTTTTTATACATTATTTTAATACAAATACTCCTGTTTTTAGTATTCTTATCGATGTGTTTATCATTCTATTGTTAACTGTGTTTTGGCTTTTCTTTATTAAATGGGTAGATGATAGAGATATTTACGGAGAACCCTTGAATTCGTATGAGCCACTTACCCGTTGGAGAGAATGGTATTACGATCTTAAAAAATAAAAACTCTAGATAGCTAATTTATAAGTGTGATGTGCATCACGAGTGCTTTTTCCCCTTAAATCGTTATTATTAGTGATGCTTGGTCTTGCAGTATAGAAGACTGATAGGTAGGTAGAGGGGAATCTCCTTACCTCTGTGAACATAATCAGCCGTCCTCTCTACCTCCTCTATCTCCTTTCTTTATCATCATTATTTTTTTTTGAAAACCATTTCAAATTAAATGGAAATACTATTATTCCTCTTTTTGCTAAATACCCAATCAATGCTAGAAGTAAGAGTTTCATCTCAATAATTTATATTTATATATTGGTAAGTTTATATAAATAGACGATCATTAGTTACGAATCACAATATAAGCTGCTGGTTTTTTTAATGCCTTTGCATTAGTAGATTAAGTGAGCCAATAGATACAATTAATGCACAAAAATCTTATTTTCTTAATTTTTTTTATAACATTTGCACTTGGCAGTGATACCTCCAGAGTGGTTGAGACATATAATAATGGGAAAATAAGCAGCATTTCTTACTTTAAAGATACTGAAAAAGGTCTGGACCTAATTAAGCAAGAGGTCTTTCACTTTACCGGATTAATGTCAATGGTCGGTACTTTCGAGAATGGATTTCGTGAAGGTATCTGGACCTACTGGTATGAGGATGGTCAAAAAAGACTAGAGGGCGCTTATCGTAGTGGGCAAAAAGATAGCCTATGGACCTATTGGTATGATAATGGCATAAAGGCCACAGAATATTTCTATGATAATAAAACCATAGATGGGAAAGTAATGGAATGGCATATTGACAAGGAATGTTGGAATAGAGATGGAAATGAATGCGAATGTGGAGAAAGTTGGTGGAGCGAATGTGAACAACATTAAAGAAATTGATAAACTAAAAATAAAAATTATCTAGCCCCTATTATTATCGGGGCTTTTTTATAAGAAACTATTATTAATGAGAGAATAAAATTATGGATGAGAATAAAAGATCATTATTAATTCATTATGTAACAGAATTTATTCTTGGAAGTATTGGTGTTGGGATATTTGTTATCCTACTGTATATGAATCAATTCAATTTTTCATTAAATATTATATCTTTATGGGTATTTATATATAACGGTGTACTTTTTGCATACTGGATATGGAAAAGTGATGCAAAAATATGGGAAAAATCTATTGCAGGTATTTATTTACTGATCATTGAGATCATTATTGCCAGTTCATTTAGTACTTTTTAGAAACATGAGTGAAATAGTATGAAAGCATTATATAATAATTATTTTCGAAAAAATTCAAAAAATGATCCAGTATTAAAGGCCTTAGAAAGTGTTCCGATCTTTGATGGCCTTTCACATAAGGAGCTATCTGAGGTGGCCCGCCTTACGCATGAAAGGACCTATAAAAAAGATGAACACATCTTTAAACAACATGCACCTGCAGAAGGCATGTATGTCATTTTGGATGGAGCAGTTGAAATAAAAGACCCTGAGTCTGGAACTATCTTTGCATCATTAGAAACAGGTGATTTCTTTGGAGAGTTGGCTCTATTAGATGAAGAGCCTCGATCTGCTTCTGCTCACGCTATACAACCCTCCCGCCTAATAGGGTTTTTTAGAACCGACCTTTTGACTCTTATGAAAATTTATCCTGAATTGGGTAATAAGATAATGCTGAACCTCGCTAGAGTATTGGGAGAACGGTTGCGTAAGACCAATGAAGAATTAGCAAGATCAAATTGATCATGGATCCTGTTCAAAAAATATACAGGTTATTAATATTTATTATTGTTGGGACCATTCTTTGGAGAGTCTTCCCTTTTCTTGCACCGATCATAGGGATGCTTCTTTTTTCATTTTTATTCACAACTATATTTCTTCAAGCAGCAGACTCTCTTGAGCGTTATACCCGTTCCAGATCACTAGGTGTGTTTATTATACTGTCTAGCGTTATCGCTCTTGGAATAGCATTCATTGGCAGTTTTATTTCTAACATGGGGTCTCAAATAAAATCCTTCAGCCAAAAAATTCAAAGAGATGATTTTTCGACAAGCATTGAGAACCTTTCTATTGGAATAAAAGAATCGCTCCCCAATTCCATAAGCAATATGGTCCCTGAAAGTGAGAAAATTATTACGATAGCAAAAAATTCTATGTTAGAGGTATTTCAAAGCGTTCTATCATTATTGAGCTCAGCAGGCAGTTTTTTCTTCGTATCCTTTATGGTATTGATATTCACTATCATTCTTTTGATCGAATATCATGATTTTAAACGGTCACTAGTTCGTTTTATACCTAACAAGTACCTAGAAGTTGGCTTAAGGATGATCTACAATATAGAGCAGCAGATATCAAAATATCTTCGAGGGCAAATTCTCGCTGCAAGTAGTGTCGCCATCTTATCGATCATTGGACTTTTTATTTTAAATCAGCTTGGTGCCAATATTACACTGATCGTATTTATTGGTATCATTGCAGGTCTAGCAAATTTGATTCCTATGGTCGGACCATTTATTGGAATGATCCCTGCTATTCTGATCGCATTGATGAATAATATTGGCAATGATGCCGCACTTAGCCATCAGATACTTGGAACTATACCTTCACCCTTTTATATACTAGATGTCATCTTAATGTTCATCATAGTGCAACAGATAGATAATAATTTCATCACTCCGATGGTTGTAGGAGAAAGCGTTGGTTTACACCCTATGGCAGTTATGCTTGTGCTATTAATAGGCGGTACCCTAATTGGTCCACTTGGAATGCTTTTTGCGATCCCAGCAGCTGGTGTGTTAAAAGTCGTTATTGGTGAAATAGTGTTTGTGACAAAAAACTCACACTTACTATAACGTCTGGCTTATTTATTTATCCCTGCAAGATCTAATAAGAATGCATATTCTAACGCAGTCTCACGATGATATCTAAACCTTCCTGATTTACCGCCATGCCCTGCATCCATATGCATGTATAAATAAAGTTTATTATCCCCTTTCCAATGATCACGAAGTTTTGCAACCCATTTTAGTGGTTCAAAATATTGCACCTGAGAATCGAAAAAGCCAGATGTCACAAGGAGATTTGGATATTCTTTTCTCTCGATCTGGTCATAAGGAGAATACGACAACATATAATCATAATATTCTTTTTCCCTAGGGTCTCCCCACTCCTCCCATTCATTAGAAGTAAGAGGGATGGAAGGGTCTAACATGGTAGTAACAACATCTACAAATGGAACCCCAGCTATCGCGCCTTTCCAGAGACCTGGTTCCATATTTATCACTGCTCCAACCAAAAGCCCTCCTGCACTGCCACCATAGCAAAATAGCTGATCAGAGCTAGTATATTTATTCTTGATCAAATATTTACCAGCATCTATAAAGTCATAAAAGGTATTTTTCTTATTTAATAGTTTTCCATCTTCATATGATTGTCTACCATAGATCTGACTTCCTCTTATATGAGCGATCGCAAAAACAAACCCTCTATCTAAAAGACTGATTCGTGACGAGCTAAAATAGGGATCAGTGGTGCTACCATAAGAGCCATAACCATACAAAAGTAGATTCTGTGCATTTTCAGTTTTTAGATCTTTTTTATAAACCAGCGATATTGGAACCTTTTTCCCATCTCTCGCATCCGCATATATTCTTTCAGAAGTGTAACGTTCTTTATCAAAATCACCTAAGACCTTGGTCTCTTTCATTAATGTCTTTTCTTTTGTATCCATATTATAATCATATGTAGACCAAGGCGTTACTAAAGAACTATAATTATAGCGAAGTACGTTTGTATTGAATTCTTTATTTGTTGATAAATAAGAAGCATACGTCTCCTCACCAAAGTTAACTGAGTGCTGATCGCCTGTGATCAAATTGATGACCCTTAATCCTCTAAGTCCATTTTCTCTTTCACTCAGGACCAGGTGATTATCAAATATCTCCATATCTAATAAATGGACATCTTTATTATGGGGGATCATTTCTTTCCAATTGGACATATCTGTCAAATCTTTAGATGTCTCCATCAAACGATTGTTTTCAGCTTCCCAATTAGTAAGTATATAGAATTTTTCTCCATAATGAACTAGAG
>CAJVZI010000048.1 GCA_913020665.1 uncultured bacterium
AACATTTACTATACCTGCGGATGGATCCAGTATTACTTCTGAATCAAAACAATATCTTTTCCCAAATGATAAAAATAGCGGAAACAGTGGCTACTATAATAGTACACTTAAGATCGACTCTGATAATTTACTGGTCAAAGCTAGAGATAGACATGCAGATGGATGGGTTAGATCATATAAAATCTCGAATAGTGGAAAAACATTAACCGAAGATTGGAAACTTGAATTTGAGCCTACGACTCTTGACTGGAGTTGGGAAAAAGCTCTATTCCAGATCGATAAAGATACATATGGGATAGCCTATTCAGATAACTCAAGTGATGGGCAAATAAAAAGTTTAAATATTATTACTGAAGACAACACCAAACCAAAATTTGAATATATAAAACTCTCAGAAGATAATACTCACATGATCGTTCAAATGAACGAACAGACATTTAAAGCAAGCACAGGGATTGGTGAAGTTGAAAAGACAGATTTCGTTCTATCCCTTACAGGTGGAACTGCTACGCTTGCAAGTAAAAACCCGGTGTCGTTGACTAAAGAAAATGATCGATACCTTCTTACAATAGGCTATAATGGGCTCAAAGATGGTACTGAAACTCTAAAGATCGAGCCAGCTTCAAATTCCATCTTTGACGGCAAAGGAAATGTGGCTGATGTAACTCAAAGTAATAATACTTTTAAACTAACAGAGAATACCCCTCCAAAGTTTATTGCTTCTAAAATAAGTGATGACAATGCAAAGATCGAAATAACATTTGATGAACCCGTATTTAAACAAAAAGGCGGTAGCGGGAATTTGGAAAAAGAAGATTTTGTTCTATCCCTTACAGGTGGAACTGCTACTCTACAGAATACGGTACCAAAATCAATTTCAAAAAATGGTAACATCTACACACTAACGGTAGCTTATAGTGGTGCAGCTAATGGCACTGAAACTCTAACTGCTACACCAGCTGCAAATTCCATCTATGATGCAGCAGGAAATATCGCATCCACGACACAGAGCTATAGCCAGTTTGCTTTAAGTGAAGTTCGAATTCTGAAAGTGGCAACGAAAGAAATCGCTTCCGATAATGGTGTTCAACCTCAAGTCCTCAAGGTTGATGACAATACTTTTGCTATGGCATATTCTGGAAATAGCACAGATGCATTCATCAGAACTTTTGATGTTCCAACCAATGGCTCTAGCATAACCCCAAGAAGCTATAGAGAACATGATAATTATTATGGGAATAATCATAATTTTGTAAAGTTAGATAGTGATACATATGCCTTAGCCTATCGGAATGGATCTACTGATGGATATATGAAAACATTTACTATCAATGCCTCTACCGGGGCAGTCTCTCAAACAAATTCAAAAAAGCACACGAATGATTTTTATGGTCAATATGCATTAATACATTTAACTGGAACCACTTATGTGTTGGGTTTTAGGGGCCCAGGCGATGATGGTTTTGTTAAGACATTTAAGTTAACAAATGATGGAGCAACGATCGAAGTGCTCAAAGAGCTTGAGCATGATCAAGGCAATAGCTATGATCATCGCATACAAAAAATGACAGATAAAACCTTTGCCTTGATCTATTACAGCGGAAGTGAGGGAAAGACTTTTCTAAAAACATTTGAGGTTTCAACAGATGGAAAAACTATCACAGAACTCAAAAAGGAAGCTGTATACAGTGCGCAATTAAAGAGGCCTGCAATTACAATGGTTGATACCAATACTTATCTGATTGCTGGAGGCGCAAAAGATAATGATGGTTATCTTTACACTTATGATATAGCCTCCAATGGTTCTTCGATAGCTAAGGTTACCGAAATAGAATTCGATGATGAATTTTCAGATTACCATCAACTTTATAATGCGGGTTCAAATTCATTTTTATTATCACATCGTGGCACAAATAATCAATATGGATATCTAAAAATGTTCACTGTCCCGGCAAATGGTTCAAGCATTACTGAGGTCTATAATACTTTATTTGATACGCAACTCAGAGGCTATTCTTCAATCGCTAAATTAGATGCAGACACCTATGTACTAGGATATCGAGGTCAGAGTGATGATGGGTATGTTTCGACATTTACAGTAAAAGCAGGGGATACAGTCCTTCCTGTTATTTCTTTTTTAACAGTAAGCGATGATAACAGCAAGGTTACGGCAACCTTTAATGAAAATGTTTTCAATACCTCTGGAGCGAGTGGTGCTGTTCAAGCATCTGATTTTGCTTTATCCATAACTGGTGGTAAAGCAACATTAAGTAGCCCAACTCCAGATAATCTTACAAAGAATGATAAAAAATATGTTCTTGGTTTTACATTAACAGGTACAGCCAATGGGTCTGAAGTATTAAAGGTTAGTCCTCTAAAAGATTCCATTTTTGATGGTGGTGGGAATGCAGCAGAAGTTGATCAAAAGAATGCCACAGCAAACCTAAAAGATAAAAGTGGGCCTGAAATCACTAAAACTGAATTGGCCACAGATAATTCGTCTGTCAAGGTAACATTTAATGAAAAGGCATTCAGTACGGGTGGTGGTAGTGGTGACCTAACAGTCGATGACTTTGTACTATCAGTTACAGATGGCGTGGCTAAGGTAGCAAGTGCGACTCCCACCAGTATTTCATGGACAAATAATGAATATACGTTAGGCTTTTCATTATCTGGATCACCAAATGGCAACGAGATCATGAAGGTCCTCCCTGCATCCAAAGCGATCTATGATGCTTTAGGCAATGTGTCTGGTACTGTTCAGCAAAATAATACCGCTAAATTAAAAGATATTGTTCCAGCATTGATCGATTCAGTTAAGATCGCGACCAACAATGATTTTCTACAGGTCTTTTTTAATGAGAAGGTGTATGGTAAAAATAATGGAACCGGTGATCTTGATTCAGCAGACTTCGTTTTTTCACTAACTGGTGGTACTGCAAAGCTCGCAAAAAATTATCCATCAAGTGTCACAGGTAGTGGTACTAAAACGGTTACGCTAGGAGTTTTATTGACTGGGAAACCAACAGGAAGTGAAACCCTTGTCGTTAAACCAGCAGATAGTTCAGTCTATGATTTGCCAGGTAATTTGACCAAAGTTTCTCAAAAAAATAATACACTTGTCTTGCAAGATAAAGTTGCACCATACTATAAGTCGAGCTCAATTGATCCAGCCAACAAATCAATCACTGTTAACTTTAATGAAAATGTTTTTGCTAAATCAGATGGAAGCGGCAAAATTGATTCAACTGATTTTATTTTTACTTTATCTGGTGGTACTGCAAAATTATCAAAATCCTATCCTGATAGTGTAAAAGCTGTTGGGAATGCATATACTCTTTCTTTGAGTCTAGATGGAAATGCTGATGGAACTGAAAAACTGGAATTTAAACCAAAAGAAAAATCAATTTATGATGCATCAGGTAATCATGCTAGTACGACTCAAAATTTTAGTTCATTAACATTAAATGACAGGGCTCCACCAATCATTAAATCTCTTTCACTCGCAGCTGATAACAGTAAATTATCAATAGATTTTAGCGAAAAGGTTTATAGTAAATCAGATGCAACTGGTGAACTCGAGATCAGTGATTTTGTATTTTCTGTTTCTGGAGATGCAGTGGTCCTTACCTCCCCCTTCCCAACTAGTATTTCAAAAGATAAGAATACCTATACTCTTGGAGTAGGTTTTAAAGGTGAACCTACAGGTAAAGAGGTTTTAACATTATTAATTGTCGATAATGCAGTTTTTGATGTTGCTGGTAATTCTGCAAAAATGCAGCAAGATACCAATTCGGTCAAATTAAGAGATCAAAATGCTCCATTTATTAAAGAGCTGAGACTTGCTGTTGATAATTCAAAGTTAGATGTTACTTTAAATGAACCTGCCTTTGGTGCAGCTGATGGGACTGGTGAGCTTGATTCAACGGTATTTGAATTATCCATTAGTGGTGGAACTGCAAAATTATCAAATAAAAACCCTTTAACTTTAAAGTTGACAGATTCTACCAATACTTACACATTAGGTTTGCCGTTAACTGGAGTTGCAGATGGAACTGAGGATTTGGTGATTGGATTCAAGGAAAATTCAATTTATGATGCATCAGGTTCTCCTTCAGCTTCCACTCAAGCTAAGAATACAGTTCGCCTATTTGACCTAAGTGCTCCAACCATAGTTGAAACAAAATTAAATTCTGATAATAAGAAAGTGATGGTCCGGTTTAGCGTTCCTGTTTTTTCAACTGCTAAAGCAAAAGGAGCCTTGGAACCAGATGACTTTAGATTCTCATTAGCAGGTGGAGCAGCAACACTAAAAAATGTTACTCCCGGTAGTATTGAATCAAGTGAAAACGGGCGTACGTATCAATTAGGCCTTGAGGTAGTTGGTATCCCTAATGGAACTGAAGTTCTCACCGTTAGCCCAATCGATAATAATATTTTTGATGATGCAGCCAACGCTGCTAATAAGGTTCAAGCAAATAATTCAGTAAACCTTTTTGATAAACAACCTCCAAAGATCACTTCTGTATCACTACCTGCTACAAATGATACTCTCTATGTTACCCTAAGTGAAGCCACGTACGGTACAACGGGTGCAAGTGGGACATTGGAGCCAACGGACTTCGTTTTATCTATTTCAGGTGGTTTTGCGACGCTTAGTAGCCCAAATCCTTCAGCAGTTAGCGTTAATGGAAATACGTATGCACTTAATTTGACAATCAATGGTACTCCAGACGGAAATGAAGAATTAAAGGTCCTCCCTGCTGCCCAGTCTATATTTGATGCTGCTGGAAATGAAGCAGGTTTTAAACAAAATAATAATACTATCTATGTTAATGATAAGAATCCACCAAAAGCCCCAATTGGTCTTGTCGGAGTTCCAGGAAATACCAAAGTATCGCTGAGTTGGAAACCAAATATAGAAAAAGATGTGGTTAAATATTATATCTATGGTGGAAACACTGAGAGTTCAATTCAAAAAATGGATTCGACAAGCGTATCTGCTAATTCCAAATTGCTCGAAAGCTTATCAAATGGACAATTATACTATTTTAAAGTCTCTGCGCTTGATAAGACCGGCTATGAGAGTGCTAAGAGTGATATTGTAATGGTCACGCCATCTACAACAAATGCTTTCAGAGTAAAAACAGATGGTACTGGTGATTTTACAACTGTTCAGAAAGCAATTGATGCTGCGATCTCAGGTGATAGTGTATTTATTTACGCTGGCACATATGATTCAATAAGAGTTGACAGTAAATCAATTCAAATCATCGCCGGCTCCGGGCCAGCAAGCTCAATTATTGATGCCAAAGGCAAAACAACCGCAGTTAAGCTGTCAGGATATCCTAATCAAACATCTATTTCTGGATTCACCATTAAAGGTGGAGTTGGTGATCTAAACAATGATGGCCTTGGAGGTGGTATTCGAATCGAGGCAGGAGTTCAGGCTAAGGTTGATAATTGTATTATTACTGGTAATGAAGATGGGGCGATCTACTTTGCAGATAGTAGTAAAACGACAGTGACCAACGTATTAGTTTATGGAAATGATAAATCATTTATTGTCAATTCAGGAGAAGCGATCTTTATCAATTCTACTTTTGCTGGAGAAAAACTTAGTTCAGAAATGAAAAGTGGTGCTAGCTTGAATTTTATCAATTCAATATTTATGAATGAAATTATTGCTGATGATACTGTTGAGAATATCTCTGTTTGGACCAACTATTCACTATTTAGATACGGTGAAGATGCCATAGATGCAAATCTAGTAAAGAATTTTAATTGGGGAGTTGGAATGCTTAGCGGTGATCCATTGTTTTTGGATACCTTAGATACTGACTTTCATTTAAAGAAAAAATCACCCGCTATAGGTGTTGGTATTACATCAATTGATGTAAATAACACAACATTTGTTGCTCCAGAAAAAGATCTCGATGGGAATAATCGTCCAAACCCAAGTGGCTCACCTCCTGATCTAGGTGTTTATGAGAGTCCTTATTCAAATTCATCTCCGAAAGCAAATATGATCGCAGATGGATTGTCTGATAGTCTAGAATTAGATTTTACTTCTACAACAACCTCCCTTTCTGCTCGCTGGAAACCTTTTTCAAGTTCTACCTCTATATATTATGAATATGCGATCGGAACCACATCTCTAAATAACATTGTCGATTGGACCATTATGGGCTCTGATACAACGGCTACAGTTAACTTTTCTGGTGCTGACACACTTAAGAATAGCACAACTTATTTTTTCAGTGTGCGGGGTAAAAATAATCAAGGTGAGGCTGCAACCATCACATCAGATGGAGTCATGATCGATACAGAAAAACCTGTAATTCAATCCGTGACTGAAACCAAAACAGATATGGACTGGTTTGGCCCTAATATGGATGGCGTAATTTTTGTAAATGCAACCGATAATGCAGCAATAGAGAAATATGAATTCTCAATTGGTACTGAAAAAGGTAAAGATGATGTTGTGCAATGGGCTGAAAGTGATTCAAATGCTATCCATTTTGATGTAAAAGCTTTATCTGAAAAAACGATCTATTATTCAAATGCTCGAGTAACGGATTTTGTTGGGTTTGCAGATTCTGCCTCTTCAAATAGTTTTCAAATGGATATTACCCCACCTTCTGTTGGATACTTATCAATTGGAGATGGTTTATATCAATCAGACAGCGCTAATGTTAAATTTAGCTGGGGTGGATTTGTAGATGATCAGAGTGGAATTGGCGATTATCAATATGGACTAGGTACTGAACCAGGATCTGATAATGTTCTTGCTAGAAAACCAATTGGACTTGATGTTGCTGATTTTGCATCTATTTCATTAACATTTGGTGGACTATCCCTACAAAAGAATACAACCTACTATGGAACGATCTATGCAGTAGATAAAGTTGGGAATGAAAGTGTCGCTATTTCAGATGGATTGACAATTGATCAAGACGGGCCAACAACTGGAACAGTAGCAGATGGATTAGGAGATGATGTTGATCATGTTAATGATACCACAACAGTATCAGCTAATTGGTCAGGATTTTACGATTATAATGGAATTGAAAATTTTAGGATCTCACTAAATTCTAAAACTGAAGCTGGAACCGAGGTAATTATTGCAAACTGGGTTGATGTTGGAAAAGATTCATCCTATACATTTACAGGCTTAAAGCTAGTTGCTTCAAAAAGATATTATTTCTCCGTTAAAGGAAGAGATGGATTAGGAAATTTTTCAAATATTGCGGTCTCAGATGGATTTGAGATCGATCTGGTTGGGCCAAAAGTTATTGGTATATCTGTGCCTGAAGATCAACTTTTACCTATTTACCAAAATGCGTCTATTGATGTAACTGTATCTGAGAATCTTTCAGACGCAAATATCAAATTCTCTTCCGCCCAAGGAGATCTATTAAACATTGATCCATCATATAAAATTGATGGCAATCAGATCAATCTATCCTTCGTCCCTCCTTTTACAAGTGCGGATGAATTGAAAATTGAGGTTGAAGCTCTTGACCTTGCTGGTAATAAAAGTCCTAAAATAGAATTCAAATATACTGTTTCTTATTTGGGTGACTATGATCTAGATGGTCAAATTACCTGGGAAGATCTAAATACGTTTGTAACAGCTTTTGCTGAAAATGACTTGAGCAAAGAATTAGGACCAATTGCAGGTGCAGCGCCCTACTACAAACCACAACCTGATGGCATATTTAATACTCGTGACGCAATGGCCTTTGTTAGAATGTGGCATTGGGACAAAGTAAATAATCAAGACAATATGGTCGCAAAACTATTACCTAAAGAAGGTGCTAGATTAAGTACCTCTTTTACGGCTGATCATATGTTGATCTATCCACCAAAGGGAACGAAAGCAGTTGAGGTTATTCTTAATTATCCTGTAGCCGATATGACCATGGCTATACCGTTCACAGAAACAGTTACAGAAAATGCGATCACACTTACAAGTGCTGATACTTTAAATGGTCAAATACTTTTAAATGCTGCCTATTTTGAAAATGGAGATCTACCGATTCGTATTGACCTAAATCATATACAATCAAAAGATAATGTCCCTGTGAATATTTCATATAACTTTGTTGGTGAAAATAATGAGAATCTAAGTAGTGGATATGAAACATTGGATATCAAACCAGTTCCAAAAGAATTTGCTCTACATAACAACTATCCAAATCCATTCAATCCTGTAACAACAATAAATTATGATCTACCTAAGGATGCTAAAGTTCTATTAATTGTCTATGATCTAATGGGTCGTGAAGTAGCACGCCTAAATGATAGCTTTATGTCAGCTGGATACCATAGTGTTCAATGGAATGCTCGAAATCAATATGGAGCACAAGTATCAGCTGGTGTTTACTTCTACCATATTCAAGCTGGAGAATTTATCAAAACTCAAAAGATGATCCTCTTAAAGTAGCTTCAAACCTCTTTAAGGATATATGAAGCATCTCCATCTTTATTCTTTTTTAATATTTTTTGTTTTAATTGGTTGTGGTCCTGAACTTCAAACGGTCATTAATCGTGATCAGTATAATCGTATTATTCTAGAAGCTGAGCTTAAGGGTGAAGCAGACACCTTATGGAGTAAAGTCTATACATATCACTATGATGAGGGTTCTTCTAGCGAAGAAGAACCAAGCACAGATAAAACAGATGTCTCTTTAGATGATGCCGGTAATGCTACCTGGGGTGAAGAAGAAGTTCAAGAAGATGCAATAGAAGAAAATTCTGAAGAAATAACTGCCGAAACAGATTCATTAGCTCCAAAAGTATATATAATTACGGCTGATACTACAAAAAAGACCTTTTCTAGTTATGCAAAAGGAAATAAAGAAGGTGAGTGGAAAACTTGGTACCCAAATGGAATGCTTAAAACAGAATTCTTTTATCAAAAAAATCAGATTGAGGGTCTATACACATATTATGATAGTCTTGGTGTAATTAAAAAATCTGAAACTTATAAGAAAAGCATACTTGATGGCGTAACAAGTGACTATAATGAAAATGGCGCTTTGATCAAAACTACTGATTATAAAAAAGGAATAATTACTGGTTTTATAAAAGAATTTTTAGAAGGTATCGTTTTATTAGAGCAAAAAACATTTAAAAAAGATAGTCTCGATGGAGAGTGGACGAGTTGGTATGATAATGGGACTCAAATGGTTATTCGGCTATATAAAAATGGAAAACCGATTGGAAACTGGATCTTTAATGATGAAAAAGGTGAATGGATGCGTGAAGAACAATATAAAAAAGGTCTCGCCCATGGAATATGGTCTTTCTTTGATGACAACAAAGATAAAGTTTTTCAATACTATACTGAGGGAAAATTGATTGCTGAATATACAGAAGCAAAATGGCCCAATGGCCAAATTAAAGAAGTACCAGCATTCAAGAATGGTCTTCCGCATGGAACTTGGATAGGATATTGGGCAGATGGTTCAACTCGATATACTATCGACTACAAAAAAGGTGATAAAGATGGTGATGAGTTAAGATATGATTCAACTGGAGTACTGATCTTTGAGGTCAAATACAGTAAAGGGATCAGGAACGGAATTGAAAAAGAATATTTTGGGAACGGACAGCTTAAACGCAGTGCAAAGTATAAAGATAATAAATTAAATGGTAAAACAGAGCATTTTGACTCCTTAGGCGTACGATTAGAAACTATCGCCTATAAAGATAGCTTAAGAGATGGTAAAACCACTATATGGTGGCCAAATGGTGAGGCTTATCAGCGATATACCTATGAAAGAGGTATTTTAGAAGGTAAATATGAAGAATGGGATAGTTTAGGCACTGATATAGTAACTGGTGACTATGTAGATGGTAAACGTGATAAAAAATGGCTTTATTTTGATAGTGAAGGTCGTAGAGATAAATTTGTATTTCTAGATATGGATTCAATCATAACTGATTATGAATTCAATTACTATCCAAATTGGCAAATTGTTGAAGAACCTAGTTTTAATGATGAAGGTTTATTTGATGGTAAATGGGAATCCTTCTATGTTGATGGTGCTACATCAAAAGAATACGCATATGATCAGGGTAAAAAAGAAGGTATATGGCAATCATATTACCAGGATGGTCGTAGAGATAATTACACATTTTATGATCAAGATTCATTGATCACAGATTATGACTTTAAATATTATCAAAATCTTCAGATCGTAGAAGAACCTAAGTTCAGTAAAGATGGATTATTTGATGGTAAATGGGAACAATATTTTGGAGATGGCGAAATCAAAAAAACCTTTTCTTATGACATGGGGAAAAAAAATAAAGTATGGCAATCATATTACCAGGATGGTCGTAGAGATAATTACACATTTTACGATCAAGATTCATTGATCACAGATTATGACTTTAAATATCATCACAATCTTCAGATCATGGAAGAACCTAAGTTCAGTAAAGATGGATTATTTGATGGTAAATGGGAACAGTATTTTGGCGGAGGAGAGATTAAAAAAACATTTTATTATGATCGAAATAAAAAAGATAAGGCTTGGGAATCATATTTTCGAGATGGAAGAGAAGAAAACTTCACATTTTACGATCAGGATACTCTGATCACAGATTATGATTACAAATATTATGACAACTTGAAACCAACTAAAGATCCTGATCTTTATGATTTTGAATATTATATGAATCTTCAAGTTGTTGAAAAACCAAGAAATGATAATCTCCAAATTGTTGAAAAACCAAACTTTAATAGGCAGGGTTTGTTTGATGGTAAATGGGAATCCTTCTTTGATAATGGTGATACCTGGAGAACTTTTTATTATGATAATGGCAAGAAATCCAATCTTTGGTCTGTGTATTATGATTCAACTGGTACAAGACATTCCGAGACAAACTACGCGAATGATCTAAAAGAGGGAATGTATCTTGAATGGTATGAAGGTGTTAAGGAAGATCCTAGAGTAGAAGGATTATACGTTGAAGATAAAAAGCACGAAATTTGGTCATACTGGAATGAGTTTGCTGAAAAACGTCTTGAAGTTTGGGAAAATGGTGTTCTTCTTCACTCATATAAATACGAATATTATGATAATGGGCAGGTTAAAGAAGAGCCATCCTATGTTAATGGAAAAATGCATGGAGATTGGGTTCGATACTTTCCAAATGGGGATATAAAAGGAACCCGAGTATTTCGAGAAGACCTTAAGGAAGGCTTGTGGATGGAATATCATCGAAATCCACCAGGTAAAGGGGATGATATTTTAGCGTGGCAAGGAAAATATATTGCTGATAAACGCGAAGGAAAATGGGAATGGTTTTGGTTAAATACAAATTTGCAAAGAAGAGAAGTTTTTAAGAATGATGA
>CAJVZI010000049.1 GCA_913020665.1 uncultured bacterium
TCCCTAAGGATCATTTCTGAAGCACTTGCTGATAGCACAGCCTATGAGCGCTTAGCTTATATCTGTGATTCTTTTGGCCCAAGACTTAGTGGGTCGAGGAACCTAGAAAATGCTATCAGCTGGGTGATAAAGGAAATGAAAAACGATGATCTGGCTAATGTAAGAGGTGAAAGAGTCAAGGTGCCTACCTGGATAAGGGGGAAGGAGTCAGTAAGAATATTAAAACCGTACAAAAGAGAATTATCTATGTTGGGATTAGGTGGTAGCGTAGCAACACCAAGGACTGGTATTGTTGCTGAGCTAATGGTCGTAAATGATTTTGAGGAATTAGAGAGAAGGTCAGATGAGGTGAACGGGAAGATAGTTCTTTTCAATGCTCCTTTTACTACCTATGGTGAAACGGTCAGCTATCGGTACTCAGGTGCCAGTAAAGCTGCCAAGCATGGTGCTGTAGCAAGCCTTATTCGCTCTATAGGGGATTGGTCTATGAATACACCACATACTGGTGTCATGTCTTATGATAAGAAGATTAAAAAGATTCCCCATGCAGCATTGACCATGGAAGATGCTATGATGCTTGGCAGGATGCATGATCGAGGGCAAAAAGTGACCATGAAGTTGGAGATGGAAGCGAAAATAGTCGGAGATAGATGGAGTAAGAATGTGATCGGTGAGATCGTAGGGTCTACATATCCAAATGAGATTGTTCTTGTGGGCGGACATATTGATTCCTGGGATGTTGGTCAAGGTGCGCATGATGATGCAGGAGGATGCGTGGCAGCCTGGGAGGTCCTTCGTTTGATAAAGAAATTAGGCTTAAAACCAAAACGAACTATTAGATGTGTCATGTGGACAAATGAAGAGAATGGTAGTAGAGGGAGTCAAGCATATCATGATATGCACATGGATGAATTAGACAAGCATGTATTAGCTATCGAATCAGATGCAGGAGTTTTTGCGCCTGAAGGATTTGGATTCACAGGAAGTCAGGAAGCCAAAAAGATCGCCGAGGAAATACATGAGTTAATGATCACAATAAAAGCAAATAACTTAACTGATGGTGGTCGTGCACCTGATATTGGAATTTTGAATGATGAGGGGATACCTGTTATGTCCTTAAAGGTCGATAATTCAAAATACTTTTGGTATCACCATACCCCTGCAGATACATTCGATAAAGTTGACTTCGATGAGTTTAATAAATGTGTTGCTGCCATGACGATCATGTCTTTTGTTGTCGCAGATCTTGATGAGCCGTTACCTAGATAGTATCGCATAAATAATACATTTATTGTCATAAAATTAGATGTGTTTCATGTTTAAGTTTCCGCGCTATTTTTTCCTAAAATAATCGAAAAACATTAAAATGAATTCAGTAAGTATTAGTGGATATGGAGATGACCTATCCGTCAATGGTATTAGAATTGGTGACCTGACACCAGACGATCACGAGCAAATAGAAAAAGAAAAAGGCGGACAGAATTATGCTCCTTTAGAGAATATTGTCGTATCTAAGGTAAAAGATTCTTCCACATTAATGGCAAGAAAGCCTGATCCAAATGATGTTAAGAAATATATAGAGACCGAGTTAATTGATGGTCTATGCTGTTATTCTGCTGTCAATCAAGGACAGTTAAATCAAACTATTGTCGACGCGGTTGTTAAGCATCTCGAGGAAGAGAAATTACCAACGGTGCCTCGTTCGATCCGTCATAAATATATGAGTGCATTTTTACTTGCAGCTACTAGTATCACTGAAATGGATAAAGTAGTGCCAAAAGTTGCTGGAGTAGAATCTTGGGAACTTACATTTAAAATATGCAGACGTTGGGGATATCATGTTAAAGGAATCAAGGATGATCATTGTATCATCGTAGGAGCTACCGGAAATTTTCATGGAAGAAGTGTTGCTGCGGTGTCCATGTCAGATGATCCTGACTCCAGAGATGGTTTCGGTCCATTCGTACCAGGAATAGAGCTTGTCCCTTACAATGATATTAATGCCCTAGAGTCACTGTTCAATGAAAAAGGAGATAGAATAGCAGCCTTTATGGTAGAACCGATCCAGGGTGAAGCAGGAGTGATCGTTCCTGATGAAGATTATTTTATAAAGGTATCTGACCTATGTAAAAAACACAATATTCTATTGGCTATGGATGAGGTGCAAACAGGATTTGGCAGAACAGGTGCAAATTTCGCCCATCAAATATTTGGTGTCAAACCAGATATCATGGGGTGTGGGAAAGCTGCTGGAGGTGGAATTCTACCTGTTTCATTCGTAGCTGGACGAAAAGATGTGATCAATGTACTAACGCCTGGTAGTGAAGGGTCTACTTTTGGTGGTTATCCACTTGCATCGGTCGTTGGCACTTATGCCATCAAAGTATTAGCAGATGAAAAACTTGCAGACAATGCAAAGGTCCAAGGTGCGCATTTGATCGGTAATTTGAATAAGATCATGGATGAGTTTCCAGACAAGATCAAAGAAGTTAGAGGAAAAGGGCTTCTCACCGCGTTTGAAATGCATAATGAAAAGCACCTGGATGGTCATACCGTGTCCGTTGAATTATTAAATCATGGTGTATATGCAAAAGAGACTCACCATTCAACTGTTCGTCTTGCTCCTGCATTAACAATCAATAACGATCAGATCGATCAATTATCTGATGCGATCAGGTCTGTCGTAAAAGGTTTATAGATATGGATTTCTTAAAAAAACTTGGAATAGATAAAGAGAACTTTGGTGCTAGCATTGGTCCAGGCCACTGGAGTGAGACAAAAGATGCAGGGACAATCGATTCCTTCAATCCAAGTACAGAGGAACTTATTGGGTCTGTATATCAATGTAATAAGGATGATTATGCCAATGTAGTTAAAGCTTCTATTGAAGCATTTGAGCACTGGCGTACCGTACCAGCGCCTGAGCGCGGTCAGTTGATAAGGTTGCTAGGAGATGCGCTGAGAGATAATAAAGACGCATTAGGTAGTCTTGTAGCGTTAGAGATGGGAAAGATAAAACAGGAAGGTGACGGAGAAGTGCAAGAGATGATCGATATTGCAGATTTTGCAGTAGGTCAATCTCGAATGCTTTACGGAAAGACCATGCACTCTGAGAGACAGGATCACCGGATGTATGAGCAGTGGCATCCACTAGGTATTACAGGTGTGATCAGCGCATTTAATTTTCCAGTAGCAGTCTGGAGTTGGAATGCCTTTATTGCAGCAATTTGTGGTAATACCACTATATGGAAACCATCCTCATCCACACCTCTTTGTGCTATTGCAGTACAGAATATTTGCAACGAAGTAATTGCAGCAAATGATGCACCGAATATATTTAGCTTAGTAATTGGCAGTGGCTCTACAATTGGTGAAACCATGATCAATGATCAAAATGTACCTATGATCTCGTTCACTGGTTCTACGAAAATGGGAAGGCATGTTAGCAAGGTCGTATCCGAAAGGTTTGGAAAAACGATCCTGGAATTAGGTGGAAATAATTGTATCATTGTCGATGAAACAGCAGATATGGAAATGGTGGTCCCCGCAGTAGTATTTGGCGCCGTAGGGACGGCTGGTCAAAGATGTACAAGTACTAGAAGGGTGATCATCCATAAGGATAGATATGAAGAACTAAAGGAACGTTTGGTCAATGCTTATAAGCAGGTAAATATTGGAGATCCATTAGATAATAAGACGCTTATGGGTCCGTTGGTCAATGAATCAGCAGTCAACGATTATAATAATGCCATCGAAAAAGCAAAAGCGGCAGGGGGAGAGGTCTTATACGGTGGAAGTAGCATTGAGGGGAAGGGTCACTATGTAACGCCCGCTATCGTTAAGGTTGAAAATGAATGGGCTATCGTTCAAGAAGAGACCTTTGCACCTATTTTATATATTATCACATATGAAGATCTGGAAGATGCCATAAGAATGCATAATGATGTACCACAGGGTCTTTCTTCTGCCATGTTCACCCTCAATATTAGACATGCTGAACAGTTCTTATCCTCCATTGGTTCTGATTGTGGTATTGCAAATATTAATATAGGAACCTCAGGCGCTGAAATAGGTGGTGCTTTTGGTGGTGAAAAAGAAACAGGAGGCGGAAGAGAGTCTGGCTCTGACAGTTGGAAACAATATATGCGTAGGCAAACAAACACGATCAATTGGAGTAAAGAACTCCCATTAGCCCAAGGAATCGAATTTAACCTGGATAAATAATTAGTTATGAAGATAGAATTTGGAGAAGCGAGGAAGACCATCGGGCAGCATATGCTTGCAGATGGCATGAATCCGGTCATAGACCTAGAAAAGAGCCATGGTTCATGGTTGGTAGACGGTAGTACTGGAAAGGAATACCTTGATCTTTTTTCAATGTATGCGTCAATGTCTGTCGGATATAATCATCCTTATGTTCTTGAAAATAAAGAGCGCCTGACAAAAGCATCCATTAATAAGCCTGCAAATTCTGATATATATTCACCTGAAATGGCAGCATTTGTGGAAACAGTATCTAGAGTTTCGCAGCCAGGATATCTTCCTTATGCTTTCTATATTGAAGGTGGCGCACTTGCGGTAGAAAATGCATTAAAAGCGGCTTTTGATTGGAAAGCCAGAAAAAACTTAAGTAAAGGAAAGAAAATACCTAAGAATCTAGTTGTCCATTTAAAGGATTGTTTCCATGGTCGCACAGGGTATACGATGTCTCTCACAGATTCTCCAGACCCAAGAAAGGTTCAATATTTTCCTAAGTTTGATTGGCCAAGAATATCCAATCCTGCCATGATCTTTCCAGTCAATGAAGAGAACACAAATGCTGTAATTGAATTGGAAAAAAGATCTATTGAGGAACTAAAAACTGTTCTTCATGATAATCCGGATGATGTAGCCTGCTTGATACTAGAGCCTATCCAAGGCGAAGGAGGAGATAATCATTTTCGTTCAGAGTATTTTAAAGCGCTAAAGACCTTATCTTTGGAAAACGATTTCCTATTGATCTACGATGAAGTACAGACTGGTGTTGGTATCACGGGTGAAATGTGGGCCCATCAACATTTTTGCATGCCGGAATGTGAAAACGGTTGTCAGGTTCATTGTAAGGGAATCGAACCGGATATAATTAGCTTTGGTAAAAAGACACAGTGCTGTGGAATATTTGCTGGAAATAGGTTGAATGAGGTTGACGATCACGTGTTCAAAGAATCAAGCAGGATCAATTCTACATTTGGTGGAAATTTAGTAGATATGGTAAGATTTACTATATATCTGGAATTGATAGAGAAAGATGAGCTTGTGGGTGCTGCATCAGCTAATGGTGAATATCTACTGGGCTGCTTATTGGATCTTCAGAATAAATATGGTGATCTTATGAGTAACTCGAGGGGAAAAGGGTTATTCTGTGCATTTGACCTTCCATCACCGGAACAACGAGATAAGTTTATTACGGAAATGGAAGAACTTGGTGTTCTTATTCTAGGTTGTGGTCACAGATCTATTCGTTTTCGACCCCATTTAAATATAACAAAGGGTGATATAGATATTGGTATATCCATGATAGGAAATGCTCTGTCTCAACTATAATTGTGGAAGATAAACACGGTAAGGTCTACCTAGTCTCAACCCCGATTGGGAACTTGAAGGATATTACGTTTAGAGCAGTGGAAACACTCAAGAGGGTTCCACTGATCGCTGCTGAAGATACAAGACATTCAAAGGTACTATTATCACACTACAATATTTCAACCCCACTCATCAGCTATTTTGAACACAATAAATTTTCTAGAATCCCCAAACTAATGGATCATTTAAAAGGTGGTAATGACCTAGCTGTTATAACTGATGCAGGTACGCCAGGTATATCAGATCCGGCCTATCGTCTCGTTAGAGAAGCAATAACTCATTCTATAAATATAGAGTCGATACCTGGACCCAGTGCATTTCTAGCAGGCCTATCTTCATCAGGACTACCAACGGATAGATTTATTTTTGAAGGGTTTTTACCTCCGAAAAAAGGAAGAAAAAAGAGGATGTTATCTGTTGAAAATGAAGAGGCAACCTTAATTTATTATGAGTCACCAAATCGCTTATTAAGAACCTTAAAACAACTGAAAGAGACCTTAGGAGATAGGCCAGCTGTTGTGGCTAGAGAATTAACGAAGTTATATGAAGAAATAAAAAGGGGAACTCTTTCTGAGCTATACTCGTATTTTGATAAAAAGAAACCCAAGGGAGAATGTGTGATATTAGTAGGAAAAAATGATGAAAATGTCTACTTCGAATAAAGGAGTTTTTATATCATTTGAAGGTATTGATGGATGTGGTAAAAGTACCCAGGTACAAATGCTTTTAAAAAGGTTAGAGGAAGAAGGAATTGAATGTGAGCTAGTTCGTGAACCAGGCGGATCGAATATATCCGAAGAGATTCGCAATGTACTTCTCAAAACCCGACCTGAGAGCATGGATTCAAGAACGGAAGCATTGCTTATGACAGCTAGTCGTGCTCAATTGACCAAAGAGAAGATAATTCCTGCATTAGAAAACGGTATATGCATCATAGCCGACCGATACAAAGATTCAACTTTAGCTTATCAAGGTGGAGGCAGGGGCATTGATGTTGAATATCTAATAGAACTAAATGAATTTGCAACTTATGGATTAGATCCAGACCTTACTATATTCATAGATATTTCAGCAGTAGACGCTAAAAATAGATCTAATGTTTCTCATCCAGATAGGATAGAAAGTATCGGGCTTGATTTTCAAGAACAGGTTAGAGAGCTCTATCTTGCTCTCGCAGAGCGGTACCCCGATAGATTTGTAAAAATTGATGGGAGCAATTCAATAGAAGTAATTCATGGTACCATATGGGAAAAAACTATAAATTGTATCAATGCTAAGAACTAGAACAAAAATACTCTCTTTTGCCTATATCCTTGCGATATCTCTCCTTTTTGGCAGTAATGGATCAAATGATATCTATAAGCAAGTACGTAAAAATCAGTCCTTAATTAATGATGTATATCGTCAATTGATCACTAATTATGTTGACCACATTGATATTGACGCATTTACTAAAATGAGCATTAATAATATGCTATTGGACCTTGACCCATACACTGTCTACATGGAAAATGAGGAAAAAGATGGCATTGAAATGCTTACAAAAGGAAAATATGGTGGAGTGGGCATTCAAATTGGATTGCGGGAAAAAGTGCTTACAGTCATCAGTCCGATTGCAAATTCTCCTGCAAAAAGAGCGGGAATTCTGATCGGTGATAAGATAATCAAGATCGATGATGAGAATACTGAGGATTATTCAATTGATGATGCTGCAAAACTAATTAGAGGTAAACAGGGAACAGTGGTCAAGTTAAGCATTGAAAGATATGGTGAAGAGGACTTGATAGAGTTTGTCTTGACCAGAGAAAGTATTCCCGTTAAAGACATTTCTTATACTGGTATGCTTGATGAGCATACAGGCTACATCAAACTAACCAGATTCTCTCGTAATTCTGATAAAGAAATGAGAGGTGCGCTGCAAGAGTTAATTGATAAAAATATGTCAGGATTGGTTCTTGATCTACGTGATAATCCTGGGGGTCTTCTCAATTCAGCAGTTAAAATATTAGATCTTTTTACAGACAAGGGTGAATTGCTCGTATGGACAGAGGGTAAAACAGGAAAGTCTGATCGTAAATATTTTAGTAAACAAGACCCGATGGTGCCAAAAGACATCAATATAACAGTCCTTGTAAATCAA
Organism: uncultured bacterium; assembly: GCA_913020665.1. GTDB lineage: Bacteria > Fidelibacterota > Marinisomatia > Marinisomatales > UBA1611 > CACEUX01. The sequence goes on from CAJVZI010000049.1 coordinate 7,763, forward strand.
GGAAGTGCTTCTGCTAGCGAGATAATAGCAGGAACATTACAAGATCTTGATAGAGGCGTTGTAATAGGCAGGCCAACATTTGGAAAAGGGTTGGTGCAAACTGTTTTTAATTTGGATAGAGAGCGTTCGATAAAGATTACGACTGCTAAATACTATATTCCTAGTGGTAGACTCATTCAAAAACCAGGATATTTGCCAGATGAGATATTAGCAGATACATCAGCGCAGGATACCCTTTTCTATACAAAAGGTGGAAGAGAAGTCTCGGGCGCTGGGGGAATTACACCTGACCACGAAGTTAATTTGGATAAAGTTGCTCCAATTTTAGCTGCTAGTTGGAGGCAAGGTCTATTTTTTAATTTTGTTCAGAAAAATAAAATGAATTACACTAATTACCTGGAAGTTGAGTCTGATACAAGTTTACTAAGTAAGTATGAGGAATATTTGTACAGTAATGATCTTAATATTTTTATGAAAGGTGAGAATAATTATATGACCATGAAAGAAATGTTGATCGAACTTGACTCGACAAGCGTTCAGATACAAGGTGCATTGGACATACTAGACTCTTATTTTGAACAGATCGCACTTACACAATTTGAAAAAGAAGAACAAAAATTAATGCACTGGATCTTGGTAGAATTTGCAGATTATTTTGATGGAATAGAAGGCAGGACCATGATATCAGCAAGGCAGGATGAAGATATCTTGAAGGCTATAAGCATATTACATGATCCGGTCGCATATGAAAGTATATTTTTACCTCAGTAAAGCATTTCAAATTATCCATTTAATAACATTTCATAATCTATGTAATTTTTCTGGAGATTTTAAAGGGCGATTAGCTCAGTTGGTTAGAGCGCTACGTTGACATCGTAGAGGTCGGCGGTTCGACTCCGTCATCGCCCACATTTATTATGGCAGAAATACAGATAACATTACCGGATAATTCGGTTAAAAAAGTTCCCAAGGGTTCTACAGCTCAAGATATCGCAGATCTTATTGGGCCCGGCCTCGCAAGAGCAGTGGTGGTTGCCAAGGTCAATGGTGACCTAAAAGATCTTAACGCTCCCATCAATGATGATTCTGAGCTTCAGCTGTTCACTGGAGAATCACCAGAAGGACATGATACTCTTTTACACTCTACAGCGCACCTCATGGCACAAGCAGTGAAAGAACTATATCCAAATGCAAAAGTAACCATAGGCCCAACCATAGAAAATGGGTTTTATTATGATTTTGATGTAGATGTATCTTTCTCTGATGAGGTATTAGTTAAAATAGAAGAAAAGATGAGGGCGTTAGCAAAATCTGGTCAAGATATTCAACGGAATGAAATATCAGCTAAGGATGCGGTTTCTTTATTTAAGGATATGGGAGAAGACTACAAGGTAGAGATCATTCAGCAGATCAATCCAGATGATGTGATAACAATTTATAAACAATCAGATTTCACTGATCTTTGTAGAGGCCCTCATGTATCAAATACATCCAAGATCAAACATTTTAAGCTCCTGTCAACCTCTGGTGCTTATTGGCGTGGAGATGAGAATAATAAAATGCTCCAAAGAATATACGGCACAGTTTTCTCAACGAAAGATGCGTTAAAGACCCATTTGCATAATCTTGAAGAGGCAAAGAAGCGAGACCATCGAAAACTCGGTAAGGAATTAAAACTTTTTACCTTTGATGAAGAGGTGGGGCCCGGCCTACCATTATGGCTTCCAAATGGCGCGATCATGATAGAAGAATTAGAAAAACTAGCAAAGGAGTCTGAAAGACATGCTGGTTATGAACAAGTAAGGACCCCCCACCTTACAAAAGGAAGTCTGTACGAACGGTCAGGGCATCTAGAACACTATAAAGAATCTATGTATCCGGCTATGGATGTTGATGGTATCGAGTACTTTGTAAAGCCAATGAATTGTCCACACCATCATAAGATATATTCCTCATATCCAAGAAGCTATCGTGATCTACCTTTGCGCTTAGCAGAGTATGGTACATGTTATCGCTATGAAAAATCAGGTCAATTATTTGGATTAATGAGAGTACGAAGCCTTCAAATGAATGATGCGCACATTTATTGTACAAAAGAACAGTTTAAACAAGAATTTTTGGCTGTTTGTAACATGTATCTTCAATATTTTGATATTTTTGGTATAGAAAAATACTCTATGCGCTTGAGCCTACATGATAAGGACGAGCTAGGAAAAAAGTATGTAAATGAGCCTGAGCTATGGATCGAGACGGAAGAGTGGGTGAGAGAAGCATTGGTAGAAGGTAAATTAGATTTTGAAGAGGTTCCTGGTGAGGCTGCTTTTTATGGGCCAAAGATAGATGTGCAAGTTTGGAGTGCGATTGGAAAGGAATTTACCCTTGCCACAAATCAAGTTGATTTTGCAGTGCCTTCAAAATTTGATCTTACCTATATAGATGAAACTGGCGAAGAACAAACACCTCTTTGTATTCACAGGGCACCCTTAGGAACACATGAAAGATTTATTGGATTCCTGATTGAACATTTTGGAGGTAATTTCCCGCTTTGGCTAGCACCTGTTCAAGTAGCAGTTCTTCCCCTTTCAGACAAGTTTATAGATTATGCAAATAAAGTTGTTAATGTTTTAAAAGATTCGGGAATACGAGTTAAATTAAATGACCGTGCTGATAAAATTGGATCAAAGATCAGACAAGCGGAGTTAGAAAAGATTAATGTTATGTTGATTCTTGGTGAAAAAGAAGAGAAAGACGGTACCGTTTCAGTTCGAAAACGATTTGAAGGAGACACCGGTATCTTAAATCTTGAAGAAGTAAAAGAACAACTTTTAGATGAAATAAATGATAGGAGATTAACTCATAGGAAAAAAACAGAAGCAGCGACTGAATGAGGATATTACTTCTGATGAAGTACGATTAATTTCGGAAAGTGGTGAGCAGTTAGGCGTTGTAGCCATTGACGTTGCGTTAGAAAAAGCCCGGGACGCAGGACTAGACCTAATAGAGGTCGCTCCTAATTCAAAACCCCCCGTTTGCAAGATCCTTGATCATGGTAAACTGAAATACGAAGAAAAGAAGAAACAACAACTTAGCAAAAAGAAACAACACGTAGTAAAGGTCAAAGAGATAAGGTTGAGACCAAGGATTGATACTCATGACCTGATGACCAAGTTAAATCAAGGTAGAAAATTTTTACTAGATGGAGCAAAATTAAAAGTAACTCTCATGTTCCGCGGCCGTGAAATGGCTAGAGTGGATCTGGGAAAAGCAGTTATGGAAAGAGTACTAGAAGAATTGTCAGATGTGGCTGAAGTCGAAAAGGATATTCCTTTAGAAGGACGCCGCATGTCAATGATCCTTAATGCAAAATAGGAGTGCTGGATGCCTAAAATGAAAACAAGGCGCGGAGCCGCCAAAC
>CAJVZI010000050.1 GCA_913020665.1 uncultured bacterium
TGCAGAAGAATAAAAAAATTAATTTGATTCATTCTAAGGCATTAATTGATTCAAGCGCTGATATTGGTTCCAATGTAAAAATAGGACCCTATTCAATTATTGAAGCTAATGTAAAGATTGGTGATGATTGTATAATTGGGAACCACGTTACAATATGTGCAAATACAACTTTAGGTAAAGGTTGTAAGGTTTTTCATTGTAGTTCCATAGGTGAGATACCCCAAGATTTAAAATTTGAAGGCGAGATAACAAGAACTAATATTGGTGATAATACTATTATTAGAGAGTATGTAACTATTAATAGAGGGACAAAAGCTTTAGGAGAAACAAATATTGGTTCTGGATGTTTATTAATGGCATCCACGCATGTTGCGCATGATTGCATCCTTGGTGATAATGTTATCATGTCTAACTTGTCTACACTTGGTGGGCATGTTGAATTAGAAGATTGGGTAATTCTTGGAGGCGGGGTTTTAGTTCACCAGTTTACCAAAATTGGTGCGCATGCATTTATAGGTGGAGGATTTAGAGCAGTTCAAGATGTGCCCCCATTTATTATGTCTGCTAATGACCCACTGGAATATAAGGGTGTAAATAATACAGGTTTAAAAAGGCGAGGATATTCTTTAGATGAGAGAAGGTTAATTAAAAATATCTATAAAATATATTTTAGATCAGGTTTAAATAGAGATGACGCGTTAAACCGTATTAATGAAGAATTAGACTCCTCAAATATTAAAGATCAGATTGTGAAATTTATTCAATCATCAGAACGAGGTGTAATTTAATTTTTGTTAATAAGATTATTATTAAAAATTGGTTTATTTCTAGGATTCACCATTGCAGAATCTGCAATGTTTAGATTTGATAAAGCACCCATAAAAACTATTGTATATTCTTCATCGCTTTGGTTAAGTGCTTCACCTTCCATTGATCCAATAAGTGAGGATCGCTTGATGTTTCAAACTGGATATAGTTCAATTTTTAATAAACAGATAGATGATTATTGGTTTTATCCAAATATTGATATAGGAGTAAAAATATCAAAAAACTTATGCTTAACTACAAAAGCATATGGTTTTTCTACAGGGAAAGATCATCCTCAAATATTAGGCGCCGGCATGCAATATTATTTTGGTACAAACAATGATACGTTAGATTGGAGTACCTGTATTCAACGGGTTGATTTAAAAGGGCTGGAACATTTTAGGCTGACCTCAATTACTTTTGATATTAGAAAATGGCTGTCTTTTAATTTTATGAGACTTAGGGTTGGAGCGGGATCTAATTTTTTTAAAGAGTATTCATATACAGAAAACTTTGATTCACCCAATCGTATTGAAGGGCAAATTAATTTTATAGGATTAGATATGATGATACCACTACCAATCTTTATTGTTGGTATAGAAACACGAATGAATCTCCGCAGGAGTTCAGCTACAATTTTTTTACAAAAAGAAATATTTTAATGAAAAGGAGAATTTCAATATTAGGGGCAACTGGTTCCATTGGCGTAAACGCTTTAAAAGTTGTATCACATTTGGAAAATGAATTAGAAGTTGTGTATTTATCTGCAAATAAAAACATGACATTATTAATAAAGCAGATCAAAAAATATCAACCAAAAGCAGTTTGTATCGTAGATGAAGAATCATATAATCAAGTAAAGGAAGAGGTTCAATCGCTCAATATAGAAATATTATTTGGGAGATCTGGTTTATTAGAACTTGCAAAAAGATCAGACGTGGATGTTATGCTTAATGCATTGGTTGGAGCTCCAGGAATGGAGCCAACCCTACTTGCAATTAAGGCTGGAGTTGATGTTGCCTTATCAAATAAAGAAAGCCTTGTAATGGCAGGAAATATCATTAAAAAAGCACAAGAACAATCAGGAGCAGAGATATTCCCCGTTGATAGTGAACACTCCGCTATTTGGCAGTGTCTAGTGGGGGAAGAACTTGAAGACCTTAACCGGATTATTTTAACGGGAAGTGGCGGCCCATTTAGACAGAAAGAAATATCATTATTTAGTAACATTACAGTTAAAGAAGCATTGAATCATCCAAACTGGGATATGGGGGAAAAAATAACAATAGATAGTGCCACTATGATGAATAAAGGGCTAGAAGTTATAGAGGCCTATTGGCTGTTTAGAATTGACCCTGATCAAATAAACATCATAGTTCATCCTCAGTCAATTATCCATTCCATGGTTGAAATGAAAGATGGATCTGTTAAGGCTCAAATGGGAGTGCCAGATATGAAGGTGCCCATACAATATGCTCTCACCTATCCACGACATATAGAAGCTACATGGGAAAAGCTTGATCTTATTAATTGTGCAGATTTGACATTTGAAAAGCCAGATTATAATCGATTTCCATGTATAGCTTTAGGCTTTAAGGTATTAGAGAGATTTGGATCTTCTGGTGCTGCATTAAATTTATCTAATGATTATGCGGTCTATCGTTTTTTAAATGAGGAAATACAATTCACTGATATCCCGAGAATCAATGAATCTGTGCTTGAAGAACACCCCTGGATTGAAGAGCCGTCCCTTGAGGACCTTCTAGAATTAGATGAATGGGTCAAAAATTATGTAACTACATACTGATATTATGGAACAAAACTTTCTTTTAATGGTAGATTAATACCTTATGACAACACTTTGGGCAACCATTATCATTCTTGGGGTATTGATTACTATTCATGAATATGGACATTTTATTGCTGCCAGATCTGTAGGAGTTCGTGTAGAACGTTTCTCCATTGGCATCCCCCCAAGATTTCTTACCATTAGATCTATTGATGATGGTTTATTATTCAACTTGTTCTTCTATAAACGCTCTAAAGGTAAATGGAAATGGCAACCAATATTCAAAAAAGAGATAAAGAAGCCAGGGCGTATCGGATCCAATACAGAATATGTGATTGCACTTTTACCGTTAGGTGGTTATGTGAAAATGGCAGGAATCATTGATGAAAGTATGGATACAGATCTACAGTATGAAAAGGATGAGTTCATGTCTCAACCTTTATGGGCTAAAATATGGATTCTAAGTGCCGGTGTAATAATGAATACAATTCTGGCATTTGTTATTTTTGCTTCCATAGGATATTATCAAGGATCACCAGAGATTAAAAATGAGGCTGTAGTTGGGGAGCTTCAGCTTGATAAACCTGCGCAATTGGCAGGAATCCTCCCAGGAGATAGGATTATTAAAATTGATGATGAGAGAATCAATACATGGGATGACCTTACTCGAATTATTCATGCCCAACCTGAAACTAAGATCAATGTATTGATTGATAGGGATAATTCAATAATAGACCTTGACCTCACTACCACCACTCATACTATTATGACAGAGAATGGTACGGATTCCTTAGGTGTAATAGGAATTGCTCCAGTGATTATTTATAATGATATGACCATTACAGATGCTGTGGGAGTTGGTTGGTCGCGTACTTTTGCAAGTTTTAGTATGATTATTGAAAGCCTCAGGATGTTAGGTTCAGGCGCAGCCTCCGTTAAAGATTTTGGAGGTCCAATTATGATTGCTCAGCTTGCGGGTCAAACTGCTGAAGCTGGTTTAATGCCATTTCTTACATTTATGGCTCTATTGAGCGTTAATTTGGCTTTATTAAATATTTTACCAATTCCTGGTTTAGATGGAGGTCATATATTTCTTCATTTGATTGAAGCAATTATAAGAAGACCTCTAACTCTGAAAACAAGAATTGCAATTCAACAGGTAGGGATGGCTTTTATTCTTATGTTGATGGTTACTATTATTTTCCAAGATATTTCTAGATTATTTAATTAATAATTTCATTTAATGATAAAATAAGGTTTCCATATTTCAGACTCATCCAGATCTTAATTGGATATCGGTTATCATCATCAGAAAATAAAATTGACATTGTTGCTTTATTCTTAAACTGTTTTTTGTCCTTCCTTGATGGACTCACCTTATAACAATCATATGTACCAGCAGGAACGGTTTCGTTAATATTCTCCTCAATTTTAATTTCGAGTGGAGTTATCTTCTTTCCCTGAATTGTTTCAATGGTCTGGCCCTCCATTTTGGAAACTTCTTGTCCACGAAAAAAGTAGAATAGGGAATATGGTGAATGAATATCATTTAAGATTTCTATGGTATCACCATTAGTAACAGCATAACCAGATTCATGGTTAATATATGTTTCACTTTGTTTCTTAAATTTTCCTTCACGGATATTTGCTAATATTTTAATGGGTAATAATGAATGCTCATTCAGCCAAATATCAATTTGATCATCAATAGGGAACAAATAATTTATGACCCCTTTTGACCTTGCAGAGAATCGAACATGATAGGTCATGATATTATTGATTAATTCTTTATTTAATACTTTCAAACTGCCTCTGGCCGCATCAATACTACCAAATGAGGCATTATAATTAAGCTTTTCTCCAATTTTAAAAGGGATTTCACCATATAATGGCAATATTAGAATTAAGGACATTGGAAATTTCATGATCTTAATATTTTCCACTTTTTATTTTGAAAGATATAAATAGTAGAACCCTTACCATTAATGATCCCATCATCTACGAGAAGTTCAATATCATTTGAGAATTCATTTTCAATCTGGTCTGGAATTGTAAGAGGTTGATACCCAGAGCGGTTTACGCTAGTTGTTGTTATAGGATCAGGATAGTTATTTGAAATTTCATTGCAAAAAGAATGATCAGGAATTCTAATCCCCAGACTTTGATTGGGTCCAGTTATCAGGTGGGACACAATATCATTTTTGATTGGAACAATTACAGTAGAATCACCCCCTATTTTTTTATCAACTATAATTTTTTCCTCCTTGGATAAATTCATCCATTTAAGGGCAGTTTTCTTATTAGGGGCCAGTACACTCATGGGGCCTTTTCTGCCTTTAATTAAATTTATTTTTTTTATAGCACTGTGATTATTTGCGTTACAGCCAAAACCATAAATAGTATCTGTCGGATAAATAATAACACCACCATCATTCAAAACGTCAATGGCTTTTTTTACTGCTATACTGTTATTACTTTTTATTCTTTGAAACATGGGAATCAAGTTTTGTCTTCCAGCGTTTATGAAACCAAAAATATTGTTCAGGATTCTGTCTTATATAGTCTTCTAATTGCTGAGTATAATCCTGGGTAATATATTCAACATCTTTGATCGAAGTATCAACTGCAGTTAATTTGATTTGATACTTCTGAAATCCTTTTTGTATGCATGCACCCATCATTACTGGGGCATCAGTATTAAGGTGGAATATAGCTGCACCTTTAGGTGTTGATGCAAAAGAACCAAAAAATTTAACAAACACGCCTTTCTTTCTAGCATCTTGGTCACTGACCAGACCTAAAACTCCATTTTGTTCTAGCACTTCATATGCTTTTTCTATTGATTTTTCTCTTTTGTAAAATTGTTTTGTTCCTGGTAATTCCCTTTGTTCTTGAAAGAACTGGTTAGCTCCTTTATTTTTCTGACGTAAGGCAATTCCAGCAAATAAATCGGTATATTCGCCTAACCACTTACCCATGATTTCCCAAGCGCCAAAGTGACCCGTTATAAATATCACACCCTTACCCTGTGCTAAGTATGTATCAAGAATATCTTTTCCTAGAATATCAATTTCTAACCTTTCCCATGATTTTGGGACAGAAACAAATTGAATGAAATTAAAAGAAAAAAACTGGTACATATTTTTAAGAATTGTATTGATGCTTTTATCAGACAATTTTGGGAGGGCCATTTTTAAGTTTGCTTTAGCTTGATCTTTACGAATATTTGCATAATGATAAAGCAAGCTAGCTAAATGGCTTGCAATTCTGTATCTAGACCTTGCTGGTATACTTGATAGAAATTTTTTGAAAAGCAATAATAAATAATACGATATGGAGTCAGATAATTTCATTCTATGTGAAATTACGGCTTTGTTCTAGTTAAATTTTGCTAGTTTTTTTCAATTAAATATCAAGCTATGAAAAAATATCTAACATTTTTTATTTATATATTTTCATTACTGTATTCTGATACAGTATATAGAATCCCAATACAGGGTACAATTGATCTTGGCTTGCCTCCTTTTATAAATAGAATGCTGGAAGATGCAAAATCCAAAAATGCTAAAGCTATAATATTTGATATCAATACGTTTGGTGGGAGAGTAGATGCTGCAACGCAGATCAAGGATGCAATTTTAGGTACTGATATCATGACAGTTGCGTTCATTAATCGTCGTGCTATATCTGCAGGCGCATTAATATCCTTATCTTGTGAAAAAGTTTTCATGACCGGAGGAGGTTTGATCGGTGCTGCGACAGCTGTGGATATGTCCGGAAAGAAAGGAAGTGAAAAAGTAATTAGTTTTATGAGAGAAGAAATGGCTTCGACGGCTGAAAAAAGAGGTCGTAATAAGAAGATTGCAAGAGGAATGGTTGACGAAGAATTGACATTTACTCACTTACTAATAAATGGTGACTCAGTTCTTGTTGAAGATATCGAAGGCCGGAAAGAGGGTAAATTAATCTCATTAACGACCGATCAGGCAATGAAATATGGCATCGCCGATGGAACGTTTGATACTATCGATGCTCTTATGGATTCTCTTGGATATAGTAAATCCCAATTAATTGAAACATCTGAAAATTGGTCTGAAAAAGTTGTAAGATTTCTAACCGATCCAGTCGTTGCATCCTTATTAACTACATTTGGATTTTTAGGAATCCTCTTTGAACTTCAAAGTCCTGGTTGGGGTATCCCAGGTTTTGTAGGTCTTGCCTGCCTGATTTTATCCTTAAGTGTTTCCTATATAGCAGAACTAGCAACAATGTCAGATATGCTTTTTGTCTTTGCTGGATTAGGCCTACTTTTACTTGAAATGCTTGTTATCCCAGGATTTGGGATAGTAGGCTTAGGTGGCATTGGATTTATGCTGTATGGTCTATATTTATTATTGCTACCGGATGTGCCTGTAGGAGAAGAAATAATGGAACAAGCAATGGATGGTTTTATGATAGGAATTGTTGGAGCGGTCATAGGGTTAATCCTATTAATTAGGCTTATGATGAAAACCAAATTTTGGGATCAACTCACAGCGCCAGACATACAAAAAAAAGAAGATGGGTATTCAAATACGCAGGGATGGGAATCATTAAAAGGTTCAACTGGAATTTCAGATACTGATTTGCACCCATCAGGCTGGGTGAAGATAGATGAAGAACGAATTTTTGTTATAAGTGAAGGTGGGTTTATTGATGAGGGTAAAGAAGTAACGATACTCTCTGTAGATGGGAATAGAGTCTTGGTTAGAGAATTAAATAAAAAGGGAAAATAATTATGCCTATTGTACAAATGTTTTTACTTGGTTTGATCGTTGTCGTGACAGTTACACTTCTTTACTTTGTTCCTGTTGGGATGTGGATTCAGGGGATTGTTTCACTAGGTGTTGGCAGGATTCGAATTGTTGATCTTATCCGCATGCGATTGAGAAAAATATCTCCACGACTTGTTACAGATGGCGTTATTAATCTTCATAAGGCAGGATTAGCACATATCTCAACTGATATGCTTGAAACACATTATCTTGCAGGAGGGAATGTTCAAAACATTGTAGCAGCTTTGATTGCTGCAGACAAAGCAAACATCCAATTGCCTTTCGAAACGGCAACGGCTATTGATCTAGCAGGGCGCGATGTAAATGAAGCTGTTCAAACATCGGTGTACCCTAAAGTGATCAATGCACCAAAAGATGGGTATTTAGCTGCAGTTGCAAAGGATGGAATCGAATTAAAGGCAAGAGCACGTGTCACAGTGAGGACCAATATCCCTGGTCTTGTGGGTGGGGCTACTGATGACACGATCATTGCACGTGTAGGAGAAGGGATTGTTTCTGCAATTGGATCTGCATCTAATTATTCTCAGGTTTTAGAAAATCCAGATAATATATCTAGAGCTGTGCTAGATAAAGGTTTAGACGCGGGAACAGCTTTTGAAATTCTATCTATTGATATAGCAGATCTGGATGTGGGGAAGAATATTGGTGCTTCCTTGCAGGCAGACCAGGCTGAAGCAGATCTGCGTGTTGCTCAGGCGAAAGCTGAAACTAGAAGAGCTATGGCAGTCGCTGAGGAACAGGAAATGACAGCAAGAACACAAGAAATGAAAGCCAAGGTTGTTGAGGCAGAATCAATGGTTCCAACAGCTATGGCAGAAGCATTTAGAGCTGGGAACATGGGTATAATGGATTATTATAAACTAGAAAATATAAGATCTGATACAACCATGAGAGATTCAATTGCTGATACCGGTTCGGAGCCAAATTCAGAAGATCCAGTTGATGATAATTAGATAAGTAGTATGACTGGCATTGTGGATATTCCAATTCCAAATCATATAGCTGACCAAATTTCTAAACGATGTTTACGTTGTTACAAAGAACAACAATGGTATGGTGAAAATTTTCTATTTGATCATATTGGAGATACAAATGTCGTTGGGAAAAGAATACTGGAAATAGGATGTGCAGAGGCAGGATTACTTAAGTTTTATGTTGATAAGGGAGCATTATGCTCAGGAATGGAATTATCTGATATACGATATAATAATGCAGTTTTGTTGAATGAAGATAATTCCTTGCATTTATTTCAAGCGAATATATGTGAACCTAAAACTTATAATAATGAATTGATTGAAAAATACGATGCTATTATTATAAGAGATGTAATTGAACATATCGAAAAAAAGAAAATTGCATTGAACAATATTTATGACCTTTTAATCCCTGGAGGAAAACTATTCATATCATTTCCCCCCAAATATTGTGCATATGCTGGCCACCAACAAACCATTCCTGTTTTTATGGGCAAACTGCCCTATCTGCATTTATTGCCAAACACATTATATAAAAGATATTTAAGACTGATCGGTTGTCCAGAAAACAAGATCAAATATTTGATAGAAACGAAAAAGACCAGGATATCTATAAAAGCAATGCGAAAATTGTTACTGGATATTGGTTTTAATATAAGAAAAGAGAGTAATTGGATTATTAGACCAGCATATTCTTTTCGTTTTGGTCTACCAAAGATCAAAAACCCTTTTTCATGGATACCAATATTCAATGAAGTGTTTTGTAATGGTGTCTTGTTCTTGTTAGAAAAGCCGGAGAATTAATATGGAATGGTTAGGGATATTACTTCTATATCTTATCTCTGGATTCATGAAAAAGCGTGAACAGAATCAAAAGCGAAAAGAGATTGAATCTGAGCCTGATTGGGATTTAGATGATTCTAATGTATTTGAAAAACCCGAATCTGATTTAGGTCAATTATTAAATGATCTCTTTGAGCAAAACCCTAAAACTCCGGAAGCTAGCCCATTAATATCCGATGTTATAAATGAGGAGTCTGAAAAATTAGAAAACGAAAATACCGGTGAATTTTCTGATGAAATTTTGGAGGATGTTTTAGTTGATGATGAACAAGGTCTTTCAGAAATTGATGAAAAAGTCGAAGAATTTGAAGATAGGATTTATCATTCTAAGCTTGCAGAAAGGAGAGAATTACATCTAGGGAATAAATGGGATAAACAAACCAATCTAAGATTGGAATTGTTCAATTCTAAAAAAACTCTAAAAAGAGCAATTATACTAAAAGAAATATTAGATAAGCCTCTAGCACTTAGGAAGTAATTTATCCTAGTCGGTCAAAGACCTTTTTTGATTCTTCTAAAAGATCTTTTTTTGTGCCATTATTATGAATAACAAAATCTGCCATATGTACTTTATCTTCATCAGGCCATTGTAGATCAACCCGATCTAGAAATTCTTCTCTAGTTAACCCACCTCGTTCCATAACTCTCTGAGTGCGTAATCTTAAGTGAGAAGTAACCACAATAACATAATCCATATGCGTGTCTGCACCAGATTCATATATTAATGCAGCATCTACAACAAATATATCATGCTCTTTCTTTGCCAGTATTATATCAAACTTTGAATCTATTTCAGAAAATACATAGGGGTGTATTATGGTATTTAATCGTAATTGGTGATTCTCATCTTGAAAAGCAACTCGCGCCAACTTTTGCTTATCTATACTATTTTTACCATCTAAGACATCTGTGCCAAACTCTGCAATAATCTCTCCCTGTGCAGTTTCATTATGATTTAGGATTTCTTTAGCTACAGAATCAGCATCGAAAATGTAAGATCCCCAATCACCAAATAGTTCGCTAACGGAACTTTTTCCACTGCCTATACCCCCAGTCAAACCTATTTTTAGCATATTTTATTTTAATACCTTTAATATCCTCTTAGTGATTTCATCAATTGTTCCTATGCCATCTATATTTTTTAAGAGACCTTTATTATTATAAAAATCTAATAATGGAGCAGTTTGCTCCCAATAAATCTTTTGACGTTTACTTATGATATTAGCAGTATCATCACTTCTACCTGAATCAACGCCTCTCTTTTTTAGTCTGTTTATGAGCTCCTCTTCATCCGCGGTTAAACTAATAGCCATATCCAATGCGTGATCTAATGATATCATGATATCTTCAAGACCAATTGCCTGTTCTATTGTTCTTGGGAATCCATCAAGCAAATATCCATTGCTACAATCTGACATAATAATTCTATCACGAATAATATTTAATAACACTTTATCTGGGACTAACTGGCCCTTATCAATATGGTGTTTAGCAATGATCCCAACTTCACTTTTTCTAGCAATCTCTTTGCGAAGTATTGCTCCAGTAGAAAGATGTGCAATATTGAATTCAGTTTTTAATATTTCTGCTTGGGTTCCTTTCCCAACACCTGGAGGCCCCATAATTAATAATTTCATAATGATATCTTAATATTAAATCAAAATTCCAGCAATTGTTGCAGTTAACCAAGAAGCTAATGCGCCGCCAATCATAGCTTTCATCCCAAGCTTAGAAAGATCTTTTCTCCTTTCTGGAGCCATCCCGCCAATACCACCAAGTTGTATTCCAATTGAGCCAAAATTAGCAAAACCACAAAGTGCATAACTTGCAATTATAGCGGTTCTATCGGACAATG
>CAJVZI010000051.1 GCA_913020665.1 uncultured bacterium
GAAGATATTCAAAAATTGCAATGGATCAGGAAGAATAAATGGGTTTACTAACAAATAAATTTCAAGAAGATAATGTAATTGTTGAGAAACTTGAAAAACTACTTAACTGGAGCCGTAGTACGAGTCCGTGGTTTTTTCAATTTGGTACTGCTTGTTGTGCAATCGAAATGATGGCTGCTGCAGCACCAAGGCATGATATTAAAAGAATCGGTTTTATCCCTAGGTCATCGCCTAGGCAAGCAGATGTGATGATAGTTGCTGGTACTGTTACAATGAAAATGGCGATTCGAGTCAAAAAACTCTATGAGCAGATGGCAGATCCAAAATACGTTGTAGCCATGGGTTCATGCGCTACGAGTGGAGGGCCATATTGGCAACATGGTTATCATGTGCTAAAGGGTGTGGACATAGTTATCCCAGTTGATGTTTATGTTCCAGGTTGTCCACCTAGGCCAGAGTCATTGATAGAAGGGCTTCTGAAGCTAGAAGAACAGATACTGGAAGATAAACCACTAACACGTAAAATGGTATGACCTCAGATCAAGAAAGACTTATTGCTGAATTTGTAGAGAAAGGCCTCGCTGGTGATATGGACTCGATCAACGCAATCGAGGATCGTGCTCTAAGAGGTAAAGTAAAATCTGCGTTAGTAAAAGCAAAACGGTCCGGTGCTGTTGCAAAAGAGTCAAAAGAGGATACAAAAATCCCAGAGAAAGAAAATCAGCAAGATAAACAAGCAGAACAAAGCATTGATGAAAAAATAAAAAAAATGATCGAGGAACAGTTCCCAGATACTTTAATTGAAAACTCTGACAGTGATCATATTCAGATCAAACCTGAAAAATGGTATGATATAGCAAACTGGCTTAAATCAGATTCTTCACTCCTATTTGACTCTCTGCAATGCCAAATGGGGATAGATATAGGGGATGATATGCTCGAATCAAGATACAATCTCCATTCAATGGAGCTTGATCACTACATAGAGGTAAGGATAGCAGTGCACAGATCTAACCCAAAAATACCATCTGTAGAACAAATATGGAGAATCGCTGATTGGTTTGAAAGAGAGACATATGATATGTTAGGTATTGAATATACTGGGCATAGAGATCTAAGAAGGATATTACTACCGGATGATTGGGAAGGTTGGCCATTACGTAAGGATTATCAAGTGCAAGAAACATATCATGGTATTGTTGTGCCAAAAATGAAGGAAGGATGGGAGTAGTACACGGCGAAGAAATGGTCCTTAACATTGGGCCGCAGCATCCTGCAACACATGGCGTCTTACGTTTGCAGGTAAGAACAGATGGTGAGGTCGTCTCTCAGATTACTCCATATATGGGATATCTACATAGATGCTTTGAAAAGCATTCTGAAAATGTTACCTATGAACAAGTAATTCCATTTACTGATCGCTGTGATTATTTATCATCAATGTCCATGAATTTTGGATATGTTGTAGCGATGGAAAGATTGATGGAAATCAAGGTGAATGATAGAGTTGAACATATCAGAGTTGTCATGGCGGAATTACAACGAATTGCAAGTCACCTGCTATGTACTGGTGTTTTTGGTCTTGATTTGGGTGCATTTACACCATTTCTATGGGCTTTAAGAGACAGAGAAAGAATTCTTGACCTATTTGAATTAACCTGCGGTGCGCGACTTTTATACAACTATATGTGGGTTGGTGGTCTCAGTCATGATATTCCCGTAGGGTTTGTAGAGTCAACTTTTGAGTTTCTTGATTATTTTGAACCCAAGGTCGATGAATTGGAGAATATACTAGCGCACAACAAAATACTGGTTGAACGTTCTGCTGATATTGGGGTAATGCCAAAAGATGTCGCCATAAGCTATGGAGTTACGGGTCCAAACTTAAGGGCATCTGGTGTCAAATGGGACCTAAGAAAGAATGACCCATATTCTATTTATGATAGATTTGAATTTGACGTTCCGATCGGTGAAGGTCAAAAGGGTACGGTTGGAGACTGCTGGGATCGATTTTATGTTAGGATTATTGAAATAAGGGAGAGCGTCAAAATAATTAGACAAGCGCTTGCAAGTATGCCAAAAGAAGGCGATGTTCATCAGTCCCTTCCAAAAAAAATACGGCCACCAAAGGGATCAGTATATGCAAGGACCGAAACACCGAGAGGTGATCTAGGTTATTATATTGAAAGCGATGGTAGTCCAATTCCCTATAGGGTGAAGATGCGTTCTCCTGCATTTACAGCCCTTTCAGTACTAGATGAGATTGGCGCAGGATGGCTGCTGTCTGATGTGCTTGCTATTTTAGGTAGCCTTGATATTGTTCTTGGGGAGATTGACAGGTGACTGTTGATTTCATTTTTGATGGCCTGAACCAATTATTTCCAGCGGTTGCTGGAAATGATTTCTTTCTAATTATAGCTATGCTTTTACCGGTAGCTGCCTTATTAGGATTTATTACGATTTATGGATTTGGTGTTATTTACTCAGAAATAAAAGTTTCATCATTTATTCAAGATAAAACTGGTCCAATGGGGCAAGGCCCAGGTTTACATGCCGGAAAATGGGGACTTTTACAGCCTGTAGCAGATGGAATAAAACTATTTATTAAAGAGGATATCATTCCCGCAAGCGCTGATAAGCCATTATTTATTTTAGCTCCTTTCTTAATATTTATTGGTGCGCTTACTGCATTTATTGCAGTACCCTTCGGGGAGAAGATCATAATTGTTGATATGAATATTGGTATTTTTTATATCATTGGGGTAGGTAGTTTGGCTGTGATTGCATTGATCTTAGCAGGTTGGTCTTCAAATAATAAGTGGGCGCTATTTGGAGGTATGAGATCAGCCGCACAGATCATTAGTTATGAGATACCAGCTGGTATTTCTTTAGTAGTTGTTATTATGTTGGCAAGTTCATTGAATATGCAAGAGATTATCGCATATCAGGAAGGTGGATTATTTAATTGGATCATATTTGATAATCCATTTATGCCTATCGTGTTTGTTATTTTTTTTATAAGTGCTCTTGCCGAAACAAATAGAACGCCTTTTGATTTACCAGAATCGGAATCAGAGTTGGTGGCTGGTTTTGTTACTGAGTATTCTGGGACTCGTTATGCCATCTTTTTCCTTAGTGAGTACGCAAATATGTTTGTGATAAGCGCTGTCGCTGCTACAGCATTTCTTGGGGGTTGGCAGAGTCCTTTTGAAAATTTTCTTAACACACCTGCATGGAGCGTTTTTTGGATGATTAGCAAAACATTTTTCCTGATTTTTGTTATGATATGGGTACGTTGGACAGTGCCAAGATTGCGGGTAGACCAGCTTATGCATCTATGTTGGAAGGTTTTTATACCCATAGGTTTATTTAATGTTTTTGCCGTTGCAATATGGATAGTAGTTATAGGATAAAATAATGATAAAGTACTTTTCAGATATTTTTACTGCAGTATCAACCATCGCAGGGGGAATGTTTATCACATTAACCCACCTTGTTAAAGCAAAAAAAGGGATTGCCACATTGCAGTACCCAGAAGAAAGATGGCCTCGCCCGGAAAGAAATATTGGTTTTAACTCTGAAAGTTACAATGTGATCAGATCGAGACTTCATGTTGATATGGACGACTGTATTGGTTGTCTTAAGTGTGAACGAGCATGTCCAGTTGATTGTATAAAAATAGAAACTGCAAAAGCTCCTGAAAGAGGAGAAGATATAAAAGATGTAAAGCATGTTGGAATCACAACAAATGGTACTCGTAAGGCTATGGTTGTAACTCGATTTGATATTGATATGACCGAGTGCTGTTACTGTAATCTTTGTACATATCCATGTCCTGAGGAATGTATTTTTATGACTGGAGGACCAAATGGTAAAAAGCACCCTATAGACTATGAGTTTTCAGAACCAGACCGAAGTGATCTTATTTATAGGTTTGCAAAGCCAGGTACAAAAGAGGGTATGGAAAATATTTTAAATGAAAAGAGTAAAGTTGAGGCCTAGGCCAAATGGCTGAAATATTATTTTGGTTCATAGCGTCATTGACAGTCCTATCAGCAGCAATGGTAGTGCTGAACAATCAATTACTATATTCTGCTATTGCATTATTATTCACCCTTTTTGGAGTTGCAGGACTTTACATATACCTATGGGCAGACTTTATAGCAGGGGTACAACTTCTTGTCTATATTGGTGGTATTAATGTTCTTATAATTTTTGGGATCATGCTTACTAATCGGATATCATCTGTAAGGCTGTCTCAAACTAATATCCAGCAAGGATTTGGTGGAGTAATTGCACTATGGTTATTGATAATAATATCCTTGGTAATATCAAAAACACCATGGTACCAGGTCACTTCAGCGGAACCATCAAGTACAGTTAGGGAAGTTGGTACACTATTAATGACAAAATATCTACTTCCATTTGAAGCAATATCAATACTATTACTTGGGGCACTGATTGGGGCAGCGCTATTATCTAGGGAAGCAAGCTAGTGGATCAACTTAATAATTATCTTTTCATAGCTGCGATCCTTTTCTCTCTTGGTGTCTTTGGGGTAATGACAAGGCGTAATGGAATTGCAGTATTGATGGGTGTTGAATTGATCTTAAATGCGGCAAATTTAAATTTTATTGCTTTTTCACGTTTTGGAGGTATGAATCTTGATGGCCATATTTTCGGACTTATTGTCATTGTACTTGCAGCAGCAGAAGCTGCAGTAGCATTAGCAATTGTAATCAATATATATAATAACCTTAATACCATTAATGTAGACGAAGCGTCTATGATGAAAGAATGATGGAACATATATTCATACATTATTCATTATTTATCTTATTTCTACCTCTAGTAGCCTTCGTTATTCAGATCTTTTTTGGGAAACGTTTGCCACGTGAAGGTGATTGGGTATCTATTGGAGCTATATCCATTACTTTGGTATTGGCCATCAATATGTTTGTACAAATGCTTCTGGACTACGATTCAGATTTTAGTGTAGAGGCATCCTTTGTATGGCTAGATATGGGTGCTTTCAATATTAGGCTAGGTTTTCTTGTTGACAATATAACTATAATCATGCTTTTGGTTGTTGCGCTTATATCAACCTGTACTCATATTTTTTCTACACAATATCTTAAAGGGGATATTCGATATTCTCGTTATTTTGGTTATCTAGGTCTATTCACTTTTTCAATGAATGGAATAGTCCTGGCGAATAACCTTATGTCAATGTATATGTTTTGGGAATTAGTTGGTGTCAGCAGCTATCTATTGATAGGACATTGGTTTGAAAAAGACTCTGCTGCAAATGCAAGTAAGAAAGCTTTCCTCACTAATAGGGTAGGAGATATTGGGTTTTTTATAGGAATCATGCTCATATATAGTGCAGTAGGTTCCTTTGCTTTTACCGATGTATTTGATGGTGTTGCTTCTGGGGTGATTGCAGGGACAACTTTGACTTTAGCAGGAGTTGGTTTGTTTATGGGTGCTATGGGTAAATCCTCGCAGTTTCCACTTCACATATGGCTACCAGATGCTATGGAAGGACCAACGCCCGTATCCGCATTAATGCACGCTGCAACTATGGTAGCAGCAGGTGTTTACTTATCCGTTAGAATTTTTCCAATTCTTACTCCAGATGCATTACTGGTAGTTGCTTATGTGGGTGGATTTACAGCCATATTTGCAGCATCCATTGCAATAACTCAAACAGATATTAAAAAAGTTTTAGCCTACTCTACCGTTAGTCAGCTGGGGTACATGATATTAGCAGTTGGTACAGGGGTTTACACTGCTGCATTTTTTCATTTGCTGACACATGCTATGTTCAAAGCCAACTTGTTTTACGGTTCAGGATCGGTTATTCATTCAATGCATCACGCCCTTCATGAAAAGCATGACCACGAAACAGATCCTCAGGACATGCGAAATATGGGAGGATTTAAAGATAAAATGCCTATTACCTATTGGTCTATGCTTTTAAGTACTATGGCGATAGCAGGCGTGCCACTGTTTTCAGGCTTTCTTTCAAAGGATGCAATACTCGCGGGTACTTTGTCTTTTGCAATGCATCATCCAGAACATTTTTTATTACCCTTATTTGGATTTGGCGCGGCTTTGATGACTGCATTTTATATGTTTAGAATGATGTTCTTAACCTTTCATGGTGAGCCAAAGATGCCTGAATTAATAGATGATATCCATGAATCTCCAAAAGAAATGACTGGGCCAATTGTTCTATTAGGTGCTTTAAGCTTATTTATATGGTACACTTTGCCATATTTTAATCCCATGTCTACCCATGGATGGTTTACTGATCTTGTTGTGCCAAAAGATGCTGTTGTCCCTGGAAATCTTTCAGCCAATGAAATAGAAGAAGGTGCCCATCATGCACACTATCTGGCCATGTATATTTCGATAGCTGTTGCTACACTTGGGATTTTGCTATCATGGGCTACTTATATCAAAAAAGCGGTTTCTGCTGATCAATGGTCAGCTCGGTCAGGTTTTTTATACAATTGGAGTCTTAATAAATATTATTTCGATGAAAATTATGACAGATATATATACCAACCTACCTTGAGGTTGGCTGATAAAGTAGCTTGGATTGATTGGGAATTGTATGATAAATATTTTATTAATGGTTTTGGTCGTTTAACAAATTGGGCTAGTAAGATTACGGGGAAATTTGATTATGATGTAATTGACCAATTACTGGTTGATGGAACGGGTAGGATCTCGAATTTGATTGGTAGGAAGTTTAAAAGTATACAAACTGGTAAACTTCAAAATTATGTGCTGTATGTTGCAGCGGGGGTAATCATATTAATGGTTATTCAATCATTTTAACACAAATGTGTGAGTAGAGGAGAAGATGGAATATATTCTCAGTTGGCTAATTTGGCTTCCCGTCGTTGGGATGGTTGCCATTGCATTTATTCCGCGGGAAAAAGAAGATCTGATTAAGCAGGCTGCCGCGGTAACCACAGGGGTTCAGTTTTTCCTGACCCTTGTACTGTGGAACAATTTTGATTCCCAAGATGGTTCTATGCAGTTTAAAGAGTGGGCTGAATGGATCCCTTCATTCAATATATCATACCACCTTGGCGTTGATGGTTTAAGTCTGCCTATGGTAATCCTAACAGGCATGCTTTTTTTCATAGGTGTTTTTGTCAGTTGGAATATAAAGAAGGCAGTCAAAGGATATTTTGCACTGTTTTTATTGCTTAATACGGGAGTGATGGGTGTTTTCTTGTCACTGGACTTTTTCCTCTTTTATATTTTCTGGGAAGTAATGCTTTTACCTATGTATTTCTTGATTGGTATGTGGGGTGGACCTCAAAGAGAATATGCTGCTATCAAATTTTTTCTCTATACTTTATTTGGCTCTGTGTTAATGTTGGTTGGGATATTAGGACTTTATTTTTCTTGCGGTAAGACATTTGACATCCTTGAGCTCACAAGGGTAGCTCCAGAAGCGCTTGGAGGTTTAATGTGGTGGGGTATGAGCGCAATTAAAGTGATCTGGGTCCTGCTATTTATTGGTTTTGCGATAAAAGTCCCTGTTTTTCCTTTTCATACTTGGCTGCCTCTTGCACATGTAGAAGCACCAACTGCTATTTCTGTATTATTAGCAGGAATATTACTAAAACTAGGTGTCTATGGAATTATTAGGGTTAATTATGGGCTAATGCCGGATGGAGTTTATTGGTTCTCATATGCATTGGCACTTTTAGGCCTCATTAATGTTATTTGGGGCGGCCTCTGTGCGCTAGCTCAAACAGATTTGAAAAAACTCGTAGCATACTCCAGTGTAAACCATATGGGTTACTCTTTGATTGGAATGGCAGCAATCGTAGCAGCCGGTGAAGCAAATGGAGCGAATATAAAGGCTGCACAGGCTGGAATGGGCGGCGCAGTATTTCAGATGTTTAACCATGGAACGATCTCTGCAATGCTTTTTATACTTGTAGGTGTGATATATGAAAGAGCGCACCATCGAGAGATTGAAGGATTTGGTGGCCTTGCTAGCCAGATGCCGGTTTATACTGGTATTACAGCTGTAGCTTTTTTTGCTGGTTTAGGTCTTCCTGGGCTTTCTGGATTCATTAGTGAGGCAATGTGCTTTATCGGAGCATTCCCCGTTTATAAGACAATTGTAATAGCGTCTACGATCGGCATACTGCTAAATGCAGCTTATTTTCTATGGGCATTTCAGCGAATATTCTTTGGAGAATTGAATGAAAAATACAATGATCTTCCTGAGATAAATCGTCTTGAATTATTTACGGTTGTACCTTTATTGATCATAACCCTCTTCTTTGGTATCTACCCTGCCCCTTATCTTGATATTATCTCAAGCACAATGGATACTATTATTGAGCATGTTGTAGATATGGCAACATATGCGAGTATGTAAATAATAGAAAAATGAATAACCTTCAAAGTTTATCCTATTTTTATCCTGAGCTATTGTTAACAATGGTCATACTAGTTGCGATCATTTATGATCTGTTTATAGATAGTTCAGAATCTGGCAAGGTAGGATGGGTATTGGTGTTTGGACTAGTTTTGGTAGCAATATCTATTTGGTTTCAAGATAGCAGTAAGGTAACGACCCTATTTACAGATGCTATCGTTTTAGACCCTTTTTCCACTTTTTTTAAACTGCTCATAATATTGGCAACCATTTTTGTATCGATAGTAAGCCTACATTCTGGTGAGTTAGAGAATTATAGGAAAGGTGAATATTTTTCTTTACTAGGAATAATTACTTTTGGCCTCTTTCTTATGGTATCATCCATCGATTTGATCATGGTCTATGTATCGATCGAGATCGTTTCGATAATGTCCTTTGTTCTGGCCGGTTATTTAAAGAAAAATACGCGTTCAAATGAGGCGGCATTAAAATACGTTGTTTATGGTGCCTTTTCATCTGGTATTATGTTATTTGGTTTGAGCTATATATACGGTCTAACAGGCAGTACAAATTTTTTTCAAATCCAACAAACGTTTGCCGCCAGTGGCCCCGAGTCTAATTCAGCAATACTTATTGCGGTTATCATGGTCTTAGCAGGATTTGGTTACAAAATTTCTGCAGTTCCATTTCATTTTTGGACTCCTGATGTATATGAAGGAGCGCCAACTACGATCACAGCGTATTTATCTATAGCTCCAAAAGCTGGGGCATTGGCAATGATGATCAGGTTCTTTAATCAAGTATTGGCAGATGGCGGTGCAATGGTTGGAATGGGTTCCTTCTCATCTACTGATATTCCTTGGCCAAGCATACTAAGCCTTCTTGCCGTTTTGACAATGACCGTAGGTAATGTTGTTGCAATTCAACAAAATAATGTAAAACGTATGCTTGCATATTCAAGTATCGCACACGCGGGTTATATGTTACTTGCAATGCCAGTCATGTCAGGCGAAAGCGTTTATGCGATCATGGTTTATCTTGTAATGTATTTATTTATGAACCTAGGCGCATTTTTTGTTGTTATCACAGTAAAAAATAGAACGAATGGTGAAACGTTTGATGATTACAAGGGATTAGGATGGGAAATGCCTATAGTGGGCATTTCAATGACATTATTCATGGTCTCACTCACTGGTCTCCCCCCAACGGCTGGATTTATTGGAAAATTCTATATCTTTGCTTCATTAATACAAGGAGGAAGCGCCTTTTACTGGTTAGTTATTATTGGAGGAATTAATAGTGTTATTTCATTATACTATTACCTACGGGTTGTCAAGGTAATGTATTTTGATGGCGAAAGGAAAGATTCTTTATTATTTCCACCTAGGGTTCTATCAGGTATGCTCTTAGTAACTGCAATTCCAACATTGGTCCTTGGTATTTATTGGGTGCCTATTGCAGAATGGATTCAAAGTTCTTTAGTTTTTTTTATTCAAACCATTTAATTATTTAAATTGAATCATATTAAAATAAATAGAGGACATGACATAAGGATGTCAGGTATTCCAAATACTGATATCGCCTCTGCTGCCGCACCAAAAAATGTTTCAATATTACCAAGCAGTTTCAGGGGTGTAAAACCTAAACTAATGGTTGAGGAAGGAGATCAAGTTAAAATCGGTTCACCATTATTTTTCGATAAGACCAAACCCGAGGTAAGTTGGGCCTCCCCTGCAAGTGGCAATGTTACATCTATCCAATTTGGAGCGAGAAGAGTTATAGAAAAAATAGAGATCACAGTAGAAAATAATGATAAAGTTTCAATTCAAACACTTTCTCAAGGAGAATTTGAATCAGCGTCTCGAAAAACAATACTGGATAAGATATTAAAAGCAAATCTATTTCCTCTAATTCGTCAGCGACCATTCAACAAGGTTGCAGACCCAAAAGACATACCTAGGGACATTTTTATTTCTGGTCATAATTCGTCTCCATTATCTGTTGACTTATCCCGCCTGATCAAAGATGAAAAGGATATATTCCAAACAGGTCTTAATGTTTTAAAAAAGCTAACGGAGGGGAATGTTTATCTTACTCTCGGTAGTTCCATGGAATTTGACAATGTCATAACACAGACAATCTCTGGGCCTCATCCTTCAGGTAATGTTGGTATACAAATACACCATACTAAACCTTTAAGACCAGGTGACGTTATTTGGTCAGTAAATGCGCAGCATGTCATTACTCTTGGGAAGTTATTTCAAACTGGCTCATATGATCCAACAGTTATAGTCTCTATTGGTGGTTCAGGTGCAACAAGCCCCGCTACAGTTAAGACTATTACGGGTGTAAATATCGGTCTTCTCGTTGAAGAACAAAATTTAAAGGAACCTATCCGCTTGATCTCTGGGGATGTATTGACTGGAAAGACTGTTGAAAATGCAGATTTT
>CAJVZI010000052.1 GCA_913020665.1 uncultured bacterium
CAGATTTTCAGGTAGTTGATATATCTAGATATGATCAAGTTCAAAAATGGTCTGCCACAGTATTAGAAAAATATAAACCACCAGATTTTCTCATAAACAACGCGGGAATTATTAACAAAAATGCATTTGTCTGGGAGGTGCCACAAGAAGAATTTTCCAGCGTTATAGATGTAAATATCAAAGGGACATATCACACCATCAAAGGATTTGTACCATCTATGATTAAATCAAGGGTTGGTATAGTGGTTAACTTTAGCTCTGGGTGGGGTAGAAGTACTTCGCCTGAGGTAGGGCCTTACTGCAGTAGTAAATGGGCGGTTGAGGGTCTTTCAAAGTCCTTAGCGCAAGAACTTCCGGAAGGCATGGCATGCGTTGCACTAAATCCCGGAGTGATTGATACAGATATGTTGAGATCCTGCTGGAATGAAAACGCCAGCTTGCATGAGAAACCCGATAGCTGGGCAAGTAGAGTAGCACCTTATATCCTAAGTATCACCTCAAAAGATAGTGGCTCATCATTAACTGCGCCTTAAACGTAAAAAGGATCTAGAAATATACTCTGTAATTAATATTTAGGCTTCTACCAGCCTCAGGCATTATCATCTTTATTTTTGATAGATGATTGTAGTAGGTCTGATTGAATACATTTTTTAGTTGGAAGATGATTTTATGTATTCTGTTATTTTTTGATATTGTGTAAGACCCAAAATAATTAAACAAGTTATATCCAGCAGTTTTAACCTCAAACTCACCGATCCTATTCTGAGATGAGACAAATATTGCTTCAAACGTGTTCGTTAAAAAGAAAAAATTATTTTCATATTGTACTCTTACTTGATCTGGCGGCATGTATGAAAGCGGTCTATCATCATCCATGTTTATTCCTCTAAGGATAGAACCATTACAGCTGATTCTTGAAGATCCGAAGTTGGTACTGAAGCTAGGTTCAAAACCATATATCATTGCCTCTAGACCCACTAAATTGTATTTGTATAGCCACCCAATCGGCCCGCTACCCCATTCTACCCATTCGGCTCCAGGTAGATAGCCATCTCCCATTTTTGTGCTGATATGGTAATTAGGACTGTAGTTTAGATAGCTTGTAAAATTCAAGGATGATTTCGAATTAAATATTGATAATGTATTTTCAAAACCAAGAGTATTTTCCTGACTAAGGTTCGGGTCACCTATTTCGTAGGCATAGTTTCCTAAGTGTGGACCATCTGAAAATAAATCCTCGATACTAGGCGCTCTGCTTGTATATAGAATTTGATAATAATTGGATAAATTTCCCCATTCTTTTAAAAAAGACACGCCTCCAGAGACTAATGTAAATTGACGATTGCGAACCTCATTCGCATCAAGATTTGAAAAGAAAGTTTCACCTGAGCGTGGTCTTATACTTCTATGTTCAACTCTGCCTGAATAATTGGTATTATAACCCAATATAATGCCTTTTTTTGAAGCGTAAATAGCAAACTTGTCTTCATAAGTGTTCGGAGTCCAATAAAAACCCCCGGCAATAAATTTTTTCCTTTGATAAAGAGATCCAAATTTTAAAATATCACTTGATATATCTGCTTTAAGATAATTTATATTATGAGATAGGAGAACCGCATGGTAAGATTTATTATTCTCAAATTCACGGTGTTCATAGTCAACGTAGCCCTGCTCTATATCGAGAGTATTAAATATTCCAAGACTGATATCTGCATGATACTTAAATTTCTGAGATAATTTTTTCATTTTTAAATCAACGCCACTTATATGGCCTTCTGGCGAACTGGGAATGCCGTATGACATTTCAAAATTTTCTAAAGATAAAATAGAATATCCATTTTCATTATATTTTGCAAAGCTCGTAAAAATATCAGATTTTGATAAAGCGGTATTTTCGATCGCTCCAACTGGCGATAGTTGATCACCTGCCTCTCTTGTTGATACCGCGCTTGAGAATTGATAGTTACCTCTTGGTATAATGGTACCAAAATATGCAATGTTTGATTTATTAGAGCTTTCATGTCCCAGAATCAGCTTATACAGCGGACTGTCTACTAAATCATCATAAGAAAGTAACGGTGATAGGTTTATCACTCCCGCAATGGTATTTGAGCCATATAAAAGAGATTCAGGTCCTCGAATGATTTCCACACCATCCATCGAAGAAATTTCAGTTGAGACCGCATGATCTGCAGATGTAGCAGATAGGTCGTTTAACTCTGTTCCATCTCTGGCAATTAAAAATCTGTCACCAGAATATCCACGGAGAATTGGTCGTTCCGTTGCTTGACCAAAAGACCTAACTGCCAATCCAGATTCACCAGCCAGGGTGGATGCTAGGCTATTTTTCGTTGATTTTTGAAATTGATTACCAAATATAGAGACAGATGAGGGGGATTTGCTTATCTTATCATGGTGATGTGAATGTACATTCAGTTCATCCAATTCAACAGCCATTTGATGAAGGTAGAATGTAGTTACACCCTCAAATTTTTGGTTACTAACGAGTAAGGTAGTGTCTCTGTATCCAATAACGGAGATAATTAACTCAAAACTATCTCTAGTATTGATGTCTATGGAGAACCTACCCTTTTCATCAGAGCTAGTACCCAATGCCGTATCTTTTATCTGAATATTGGCACTGGGAATGGGCTCGCTATTCTTGGAATCTAGAATAATTCCATCAAGTGTATTACCCTGGATTAGTGAAATACCCAGGGCAATACATAATGCTGTTATTTTAATTAACAACTACAGGAACATTATTTGTAGATGTGTAGTCAGCATGACCTTCATGCATAAGCTGAAGTTTAAAGCTAGTGGAACCAGAGCTCACTCCAATCACGTGAATTGCCATACCGTGCTCTTCATGATCATGGTCGTGATCATGATCATCACCATCTTCTTCATGATCTTCTGCTTCTACCTTTGCAATGCTCTCGTTGTTTTCAGAAATTGAAAGTCCACCTTCGTGGTCCTCGTCTCCTTCTTCTTCATGCTCAATCTCTTCTCCATCATGGTCAAGAAAATGAACTGAAAGTTCTAGAGTATCACCCACATTTAGTGATATTGAACCGTCTACGGCACCTTCAAATTCTCTATAGACTTCGGTACCACTTTCATCTTCAAGTACGAATCCATCTGCATCTGTGTGACCTTCATCATGGTCGTGATCATCGTGGTCATCATCCTCACAAGCAAAGTTAAAAACTAATAACAAACTAAATACTGCATGCATGCCGTAACGGACAAGATCATGCGCTGATAAATTTCTCACATTTATCTCCTTTAAATTTTAAGTTGATGCTAACTGCATGACATGCAGCTAACTGGTCTATTTTATATTTTTTATACTATGTTTAAAGGAGGGGGAGGTCTTGAATAAGAATAATGATATAATGAGTATTTATTAAATACTTGGGTTTCTAGTGAATATAATAGTGGTTTTTCATTTGAAAAATTCAAATAAACAATGCTAGTTGCGAAACTCTCCTGATTTCTAGTGATAAGGCACTCTTCACAATTGTCGTACCGCGCATGAGGTTCACATGACTCGCAGTTTACCTTACACATGCTATACCCATCTTCAGCTGAATGATTATGTTCAGCTAGATGAAAACTACTTGATAGAACAAATAGGCACAGGATCAGCCGGCCAAGAGCCAAGCTCAGCTTTTTTAAATCAATAATATGTCCATAAATATTCATAACTTAAATTCTATCTCATATTGTGTGTTCGGCTAGTAGTAATTATACACTGAATATGAAAAAAAACACACTTTTCAATCAAATGTCTATCAGAAAATTAGATAAAAATGAATATAAAATCAAAATGAAGAGGTAAACAAAATATGCTTCATATATATTCAGCTAAAGTAATCGTTAATTAACATTTTGCCTTCGGTGCTTAAAAATATAAAAATCATAATTCTTTTAGTGTCTAATGGATTTTCTCTTAATCTGACAATGACCGATTACCATGACCCACAGGCTAATCACATACTTGATGCTGAAATTTATCAAAATACTCTCATTATTTCTGCCATGATACAGGGTATTGAATTCTACAATATCTCAGATGGTGGACAGTTAGAGCATATTGATCATTTTACATTAGGGCAAAATGGAAAAGCAAATTGCGTAGAGGCTATTGATAATTATGCCTATTTTACTTCGCGAAATGGTTTGTATGTCGTTGATATTTCTGACCCATCAGATCCACAAAGTTTGGGCAGGGTAGATGGAACCAATGGTTTTATTCTTGAAAATCTAGATGCTGATAATAATATGCTAGCAGTCGCAGCGCACGCAGATGGTGTCTTAATGTATGATATCTCTAATCCTGATAACCTACAACTTAACGCAACTATCAGCGCTGATAATGCATGGTGCGTAAGACTTAAAGATGGGTACGCATACATAGCAGATGAACAGGCTGTCTCAATCTATGATATTAGCATTAGTACATCACCCAATTTTATTTATGAGATCGAAACCTCAAATGCGGTGAAGGATATCGCACTGGATCAGTCTTTTATGTATGTCGCAATTGGATCAGACGGGGTAGATATCTATGATATTTCTGATCCTGCAAATCCAATATTTTTGGACAATTACAATACCAATACCCTTGCACATCGAATTTCGCCATTTGAAAATAAATTAGCTGTTTCCGATTGGGATGATGTTGATATACTCCAGTGGGATGGAAGCTCCTTGAATAGGGTTGGTTATAAAAATACAGGAAACCGGACTATGGCTATAGCCACGAAAGATAATTATATCTACTCTGCAGAATGGGCCTCTGTTCAGGCATTTGAATATGGCCCAGTTGATGGTCCGGATATTGACTTAAGTACTCTAGAGCTTAATTATCCTTATGTAAATAGTGGCGATTCATATTCTTTATTTTTGGATGTTATAAATAATGGTAGTTCTGCTCTTAGTATAATTGATGATTATACTACAAATAGTCATTTTGAAATTGTAAATCATTTAGGTGATCTTGAACCAAATCAATCTCAAACTATTGAAATAATATACAATGCCAGTGATCTTAATTCTGCGGGGGTTTATAGGATTTATACAAATGACCCTGACCAGTCCCTGGCGATGTGCGAGACCAATGGTAATATTGATGGTGCAAACATTGGAGAACCCGCAATTGATTTCGAGCTCGATTATATAGCAAACGGGCAGGGCTCATTCAGACTTTCAGATCATCTAGGGAAAGTTATTGTTATTGCCTTTTTCGCTCCTAACTGACCTGTTTGCAGTCCGGAGTTATCGGATATGGAAACAACAATTTGGCAAACCTATCCACAGGATGAGGTAATAGTGGTCGGTATTATAAATACCTCCAATCAGAACCAAATTAATAATTTTATAGAAGAAAATAGTTTGACCTTTCCAATATTATTCGACCCTGGTAGTCCGGGTGGTGTACAAGGAGGAGATACGTACAATGATTATTACCTTCCCAATGATGGTTCACCTTATCCTAGAGATTTTATTGTGGATCAAGAAGGTATTTTACAATATGCTAATAATGAAATTGACACTGAGTGGATGCACTACGTGTTGGATGAATGTTTATCAGAGCCACAATTGATGTGTGGGGATGGTGAGGTTGACCTTGGTTGGGGAAATTGTAATGACATCACAGGTGGTTCTATTACACCCGATGGATGTATGCCTTCTGGATGTTTTTCAATAGAAGAAACAAACGAGTTAAATTTTTCCTATGTTAACCTGGGCCAATTTCCTTCCAATATTGACGAATTAACGAACTTAAGTTATATCCATATTTCAGATTGTGGTCTCTATGGATCTTTACCTGCATCTATAGGTGATCTGAATAATTTAGAATCATTGCAAGTTTATGATAATGATCATGATCTTCCAGATTCATTAAATCTAGATAGCCAGCTTACGGGTTTAATTCCACAGGAGATTGGTAACCTAGAGAGTTTGAAGTATCTAAGGCTCGACAACAACAACCTAAGTGGGCAAATACCATCTGAGATTGGGGAATTAGATAGTCTGGTTTTTTTATTATTGGGTGGAAACGAATTAGAAGGAGAGATACCAGCTAGTCTTATGAATTTATTAGGTTTAGCTAGTCTTTCTTTAAACGATAATCAATTAACGGGTCATATACCACTAGAGATTGCGGGTCTGGTTAACCTAGAGACCATTGACATAAGTAATAATCAATTAACCGGAGAAATTCCAGAGGGATTGTCTAACCCAGCTGATCTATACTATGTAAATTTATCGAACAATCAATTAACGGGATATATCACAGAGCAGTTTTGTGATATGTATTTTGTTGATTTTTCTGGCAATAGATTTTGTGCACCTTACCCGGAATGTTATAGTGAGGAAGAGTTGGGAATTCAGGATACATCAAGCTGTGGTGGATTATTCTCATTCCCTATAGAAGGCAGATGGGTATTAGAAATGTATACCAATACTATGTATGAATTTGTTGATGGTTTGAGATTGACCTACTACTGCACTGCTGATATTTGTGACTCAACATATTGGAATTCTCTAGATAGTACACATGCGCTTCCAACTCAAAACCCATACACATTTATAAATGACACTCTAATTATTGACCTATTTTTTGGAAGCATATTTGAAGAGGAAATTACTTTTTTATGCGATGGTAAGGTTGTCGACTTTAACAGTCAACAGTCTAATTGGTATAGGGTAGGAACAGATCTAGATGAATGTGAAGACTATGATGGTCAGCAGTTAGATATTTCAAATGCTATCACTGTACCCAAAGAAATCAATCTGCACCAAAACTATCCCAATCCTTTCAATCCCATCACATCATTAGGCTACGATTTGCCAGACAATGGTTTTGTGAATATTACCATTTATGACTTAAATGGCAGGGTAATTAGAACGCTTGTAAATAGCTACAAAACGGCAGGTTATCATTTAATCGAATGGAATGCCACTAATGGCAAAAACGAGCCCGTGTCCCAGGGGATTTATGTTTATACGATACAAACGGGAGGGATTAGGCAGTCTAAGAAGATGGTATTATTAAAATAGTTAAACTTTTTTGCAAAATTTTCAATCGTACCCTTTTGAATGATAACTTTAATTAATTTTATATTCCCCTAATCATATACGCAACAGTGTTTATTAATATTTTACGCAGTTATCTTGATCTTCCCAGAAATATTCATCTTTTATTTCTTCTGGAGTTTTTTCTTAGTCTTATCCATGTCGCATTTATTCTAATTTTAAATATTTACCTTAGAAAACAAGGGTTTTCAGATCCTGAAATAGCTTCATTTAATTCATTGAGATTTGTAGGTGCGTTAGCCTTTGCATTGCCGTTGGGAATTTATATTAGAGGAAGAAGATTAAAGCCTTTCTTTAAAATGGCTTCATTAATGGTTCCATTAACAAGCATCATGATTATTGAGGCGATTCATTATTCTATGACGCCGCTGATTCAGCTTTCCTTTATTTTATGGGGTATTGGTATGATGTTGATGAGAGTATGTTCATTGCCATTTATTATTCGACACACAACAAATGATAATAGCACAGAGGCCCTATCATTGAGCGCATCCACCTGGTCATTATCCACTATGGTTTCCGGTTTAATAATTAGTGGGTTGGATTTGATATCAAAAATAAAACTTAGCCCTGAGCTAATTAAGCTCGATGAGTATGGTATCCTCTGGGCCATTACTTTGATTGGAAGTTTATCCTATGTTTTCACCAGTAAGATCAATGAAGATGCCGATTTTAATAGAGGAAAAAGACCTGGGATTTTTTCTTTGCACAAGACCTATGACTGGTCAATGATTTTCAAGGCGATATCTCCCTTGATTCTAATTTCAATAGGAGCCGGGCTTACAATTCCATTTGTAAATCTATTCTTCAATTCTGTTTTCCATTTTAATTCGAGTAATTTCAGTTTATTAAGCAGCATTACAGCAATGTTAGTATTTACATTTTCGTTGCTTGTACCTACCCTAAGAAAAAAATACGGATATTGGATGACAATCGTTTTTGTTCAAACCCTGGCAATATTGTGTTTAGTGATAATGTCATTAACCGAAATTTATGCGAGTTATCCTTATGCAGTAATTATTGCAGTAGCTGCCTATATATTTCGCCAGCCCTTGATGCACATGGCTCATCCTGCATCGAATGAGTTGATGATGAACTACGTTGGGAAAAATAATCAAGAGCTTATTAGCGCTCTCAGCTCGAGCTTATGGAGCGCTTCCTGGTTTATTAGTGCAAAACTATTTGAATGGCTGAGGCTTCTCGATTTTAGGTATTATGAAATTTTTCTGATTACTGCGTTTTTATATATTTTAGGAGTCATTCTATATGTCTTTTTAATAAAAGAATATGAAAATAATCAAAAAAATTCTCCAGCTGTATTACCCATAGCGGATGAGCTGACGATTGACTAAGTATCTTATAAGATAAAAATGTCATTTTAACTTTGCGAAGGTATATCGCAAGTAGATTAAATTGTAATATAATATTTCCAGGATTATTTAAATGAAGTATACAGAATTTCCCTACAAGCGAATAGATATAGAAAATAGTAAATCTGATATTGCAGATATTGTTAGCAGATTATCCAAGTCAAATAATTCCACTGAACAGATAAAATCTATTATGGAAATGGATACCATTATGCGTGAATACTCATCCTATGAGGCGATAGCAAGTTTAAATTTTAGTAGAAATATCAATGATCCATCTGCCAAGAGTGAAAAGGAATATTATGATTCAATTTCACCTGAAATAACAGAACAAGTCGATTCATTTAATAAAGTTTTAGATAAGTCAGAACATAAACATGTAATCAATAAAGAATTTGGCGAAACATATCTAAAGCAAATTGAATTAAGCCTAAAAACATTTGATCCTAAAATAAAAGATATGCTCAAAGATGAGATCAACCTAAAGAATGAATACGAGAAGCTAACAGCCGGTGCAAAGATTCAATATAATGGTGAAAATTATAATCTGGCTGGATTAGGATCGTTTCATTTAGATAGCAGCAGGGCGATCAGGAAGAGTTCTTATAAGGCTAGATTCAAATGGTTTAGTGATAATTCAGATAAGCTCGATCTGATATATGATAAGCTAGTAAAACTCCGGCATAAAATTGCGATAGAGCTGGGTTATGATAATTTTATTGAACTGGGTTATATGAGAATGGGTAGATATGACTATGGCCCAGAGGATGTAAAAAACTTCAGAAAGCAAATTATAGAGCATGTTGTACCATATTGCAAAATACTGTCAGAGAATAAGCGTGAAATACTTGGGCTAGATCATGTTTATTTCTATGATGGTATCAATTTCTTAGAGGGAGACCCAAAACCTAAAGGTACACCAGATGAGCTTGTGAAGCATGCACAAAGAATGTATCGTGAGTTATCACCTGAAACAGGAGAATTTTTTGAAATGATGGTTCGTGAAGATCTGATGGATTTAGTTACCAGGGATGGAAAGAGCCCGGGTGGATTTTGTACATCTTTTCCTAAATATTTACGACCATATATTTTTTCAAATTTTAACGGGACAGATCATGACATTACTGTTTTGACACATGAGGCGGGCCATGCATTTCAAAATTATTCAAGCAGAAAACAGCCTCTGATGAATTACCATTGGCCGACAATGGAGTCAGCTGAGATACACTCTATGAGCATGGAGTTATTTACCTGGCCCTGGATGGATCTGTTTTTTAAAGAAGAAACCGAGCGGTTTAAATACAAACATATTTCATCAAATTTATCCTTTTTGCCATATGGTGCATGTGTAGATCACTTTCAACATTGGGTTTATGAAAATCATAGTGCAACACCATTAGAGCGAAATGAAAAATGGCTTGAGTTGGAATCAATCTACATGCCACAAAGAGACTACGATGATCTTGATTTTCCAAAAAGTGGAGGAATATGGCAGGGGCAGTTACATATTTACAGATTTCCTTTTTATTACATCGACTACACGCTTGCACAAACCTGTGCATTCCAATTTTGGATCAACAATCAAAATGACAAAGAAGAATCTTGGCAGAATTACTTAAAGCTATGCGAGGCTGGCGGGAGCCTTTCGTTTACCAGTCTTATTAAACTTGCAGGATTACGATCTCCTTTTGTAGATGGTTGTTTAGAAGATGTAGTGAGCAATATTAAAGAATGGTTGGATAATATTGACCTTAAAAAATTATAAAGCCTTAATAAAAACTAGATCTTAAATATGGCCTACGTTTACCTTTTCGTTGCTGTGGTTTCTGAGGTGATAGGCACGATGTTGCTTCCAGTCTCTGAAAATTTCACAAAACCTATTCCGACAATTGGTCTTACAATAGCCTACATTCTTGCTTTTTATTTCCTTACGTTTGCACTAAAGAGTATTCCAATTGCAATAGTATACGCTACATGGGCCGGTTTAGGAGTGTTCTTGATATCTATTTTAGGTTATTTTATT
>CAJVZI010000053.1 GCA_913020665.1 uncultured bacterium
GATAGTTTTGCATTTGATATTATGACAGGCTTAGATGACCTTCAAACCTTTGATGGATCATTGCCATCCGAGTTTATTTTACACCCACCCTACCCTAATCCGTTCAATCCAATGACAACCATCAGTTTTGAAATCCCACTAAATAACATAGATCATGTTAATATAAATGTTTATGATCTAGCTGGTCGCATTACGGAACAATTGATAAAAGAAAAATTGAGAACAGGCTTCCACACCATACAGTGGGATGCTTCTAGCCACAGCGCAGGAATTTATTTCTTAGAATTAGTTTCAAAAAATAAAAGGCTAGTGCAAAAGCTGATACTCTTAAAATAATTAGGCCAGGTTTTCAGCAATAATATCAGCAACATCTTTGACCACAACTTCTTCTTTCCCTTCTGGTGTCATTGGACCAAGGCCTTGTTTCATCATACCATAACAGAAGTTGCACCCCGTCACTACAGTATCAGCACCTGATTCAATCACCTGTTCTGCTCTAACAAGATGAGTGCGCCCTTTTGTCTCTTTTTTCCACCAAAGGGCCCCGCCAGCACCACAGCAAAGTGTATTCCTTCCATTTTCTTCCATTTCCTGAAAGCTAGTAGAGGCTGACCGTATTGCGGTCCTAGGTTCTTCTACAATATCAAGCATTCGAGATAGATTGCAAGGATCATGGTATGTTACTTTACCATTCTCGCCCATTTGAACCTTTATCTTTCCTTCCTCGATCAATCGTCCAACTACCTGTGTATGGTGTTCAACAGTATAGTTAACTGTATCATATTTTTCGTATTCTTTTCCTAGATTCACTGCACAATGTGGGCATAATGTCACAACTTTTTTTGTCTCGGCCAGTTGTTCCATATTATGTTCCCTTAACATTGTATAAGTTAGTTTATCGCCTAAACGATTAGCGGGATCTCCAGAGCAATGTTCCTGTTCTAATACCCCATAACTAATCCCTGCAGTATCGAGTATTTTTGTAAAATTCTCAACTGATCGGTTGAAATTGGGATCTAATCCGTGCCTTGCAAAACAACCAAGCCACAATACATACTCCATATCAGGGGTAAATACAGGTAAAGAATCAGCAAAGTCACTGCTTGACGCCCCCTCAGTATTTCCCGTCTCTTGAAGATTGGTAAATAATTTTTGGTATTCTTGAGGAACTCTGCCTTCTACAAGCACCTCCAGCCTTCTTATTTCGTCAGATTTTTCCACATGATTCCCCACAGGGCATACCTCGGTGCAGGCCTGACATGTTGTGCACTCCCATCCTGCTTCAACATTGATCTGGTCTAAGACAGCTACATCTTTATTATTGAGAATGGGCTGTCTTAGATCAAGTATAAAATGATTTTTTGGATCGAGAATACCTCCACCTCTATTTGCAGGACATACATCTGTACAGCGACCACACTCTACACATGAGAATATATCTAGAGCCTGATTTTGAGTTAATTTTGTAAGATCAGTAAGCATAGCATCTAATTCATCTTCATCACCCTCAAGATCTATGTGGACTGGTGTATGTTCCGGCTGGTCAAAAGGTTTAAAGAAAATATTAAAAGGACCTAATACAAGATGAAGATGCTTACTTCTTGGAATAAGGAAAAGAAAAGCTAAGATCACAATAGAATGTATCCACCAATTAACCTTCCACAATAAGGGAGAAATATTCATTTCTCCTATTAAATAGGTTACCATCAGAATAACGATAAATAAAGCAACAACACCAGAGGTAATAGATATTTTACCTAAGGCCTTAGGCCTGGTAATAAATCTTCTATAGGTTAAAGAAAGAATACCAAAAATAACAAGGATCGAAAATGGTATTACTATATATGAATACGTTGTATGGGCAGAATGAGATAATATTGGTTTATAAAATCCCATAGAAAAATGGTCTAGTGTTATGATACCAAATACTAGGAAACCCCAAAATACCAAAGCATGCATAATACCAGGCCATGGACGTTCTCGAATCACTTTTTCATGCAGGATAACCTCCCTGAACACTCGTATCAACCTTTCTGAAAATCTATCAAGTGGAAGTGTGCCTGTGCCCTGCAGTACGATGACCATGCGCCGGTATACCTCGTACGAAAAGGAGCTGAGTGCTGCCAGAGTTAATCCGGCAAGAACGAGTTTTTCAATAAAGGAAAAAGTAATAGAGTCCATTTACCCTATCTTAATTTTTCAGGGCTTCTATCAATTTAGGTACGATCTCTAGAACATCTCCAACAATAGCATAGTCTGACAATTCAAATATTGGCGCTTCAGGATCCTTATTTATTGCAATAATATTCTTCGATCCTTTCATGCCAACCACGTGCTGAATTGCACCAGACACACCTAAAGAAAAATACAATTTTGGTGCAACATTATGCCCCGAGCTTCCAACCTGTCTAAAAGAGTCAACCCAACCAGAATCAACTACTGGGCGACTAGCAGATACCTCAGCACCTATTACCTCTGCTAGGTCAAAAGCTAGGTGAACGTTCTCCTCCTTTTCTATTCCTCTACCTACTGATACAAGTAATTCCGCATTCTCGAGATCTACATCGCCCGCAGCCTCTTGAAATGGTTCTTCTGAGGTAGAACGAACACTTGAAACGTCAAGTTCTACATCAAATGTCGTAATTGTAGACGAACCTGTTATCATTTCTTCATCATTGAATGCCGCAGATTGAAAACTAAGTATCATCTGGTCCGATTCTGATGAAACACTAGCATTTAATTTTGCATTGAGAACCTGTTTGACAAATCCTTCATCAGATAGTGAAATAATATCTGGGATAAAAGGAATATCTAGTTTAGCACTTACCCGAGGCATGAAATCTCTTGTTTGATACGTATGGCCAACTACGATCGTTTTTGGAGATTTGGACTGTATGACCTGGGTTACTACTTCTGAATAACCATCTGCACTATATGATGACAGTAGGTCGTGCTCTACAGTTAGTATTTCTTCCAGTTCATAACTGGATAACTCACTGGCTAAAGAACCAGCATTCTTGCCAATCGCTAAAGCAGTGACCGACCCACCCAATTTCTGTGCTCCTGCAACCGCCTCTCTACTAAGACGATGTAATGACCCTTGATTATCCTCGAGAACCACTAAAATATTCATAGATTATACAACCTTTATTTCCGATCTCAAGATTTCAGCAATACGTTGGACCGCTACATCCACATCGCCATCAATGACCTCTGTCTGCTTGGATGTCTGAGATACAAAGACCTTATCAATGGATTGGGATCTGCTACTTGCATCAAGCTCGGAACCCAAAACGGTCTTGATCTCTTTTTTCTTAGCTCCCATAATACCTTTTAATGAAGGATATCTTGGTGTATTTAATCCAGACTGTATACTAACAGAAGCTGGCAACGGAAACTGAACCCATTGGAACCACCCTGATTCCAGCTCCCTCTTGAGCCTTATACTTTCTCCTTGAATATCTGTCTCAATAGCTAGTGTAGCAGTAGGCATGCCTAATATTTCACCTAATAGGACACCGGTCTGACCCATTCCAGTGTCATCGGACTGAAGTCCTGTTAGAACAAGATCAAAATTTTCATCCTTTAAAACAGCAGCAAACCGTTTAGCTATTAATAAGGGGTCTGTCTCTATAGGTTCATCCTCTTCAATATGGATTCCACGATCCCCTCCTTTTGCAAGGCCTTCCCGGATAACTTTTTGAACTCTATTCGGCCCCATGCTAACAACGACGACCTCTCCCTCTCCCTTCCTTTCTTTGATCAATAATGCCTCCTCCAAAGCAAAATTATCTGGGGGGTTCATAACAAAAGTAACCGGATCTTCATTTATCCATGATTGACCCTCATTTATTGGAAGGACGGATTCCGAACCGGGCACTTGTTTCACCAAAACTGCTATTTTCATTTATAGATTTAAAGAAGAATAATTGAGTTAATTTAAGGTCTTAATTTAATTGGCACAGAGAGATGCACCAACAATGATGAAAGATTTTTGGACCCAGATCATTTTAGAGTCATTATTCATAGTAGGGAGTATTTTAACTCTTTACTGTCTTTATTTACTTTGGGCAAGGCGGAGTTATAAAAACGCAAAGAAGCCTAAGGAATGAAAATTCTTTGAGGATTGATATTTCTTGATTAGGTTCAAAGGTTATCAATAAAAGATATCGAATTTTATTTCTGACTTAAAACCAAGGAGCAATAGATGATTAAATCGTTAAAATATGTGATCACACTTACTTTGCTTATGGGCCTTGCCTTTTCGCAGTCCATACAAGGCAATTGGGATCTTAATGCTGCAATTGTTGAATATACTTACGAAGTTCGTGAATTTGACAGCCCAGAAGATTCAGCAAATGGATCTTATGCTGTAACAGCATCCTGGCCTAGTTCAGCTGCTGCAGCTGCAGGGATGGGATATACTCATACTCTCCTTAGCTATGATATTGGAGATACCATTACCGTTGCGCTGGTTCCATTAGTTAATGAAACATTACTTCAAATGTTTGGTGTTGCTATGAACGTGGACCTAAATGATGATGGTACCTTTACCATTAATGAAGGAAGTACATATCCAACTACTGAAACAGAAAATTGCTCTACATTCGCAACAGTTCCTAGCGTTTCAGAAGCTGGTACATGGACAAGTACCCCTGGCTTTACTCATCCTGACGATGCAAATGCATACTCAATGGGATGGGGTATTTCTTTGTCATCCGTTTTTGCACAATTTAATGCAGCAGACCTTGTAAATGGTCAATATGGTGTAGATTATGGAGTTGGTACTGATATGGAAAACTGGGGAATGGTCACGATCGACTATGAAGATGCTGACCATACTGTTCCTACAGATCTGGAGATCTTTTGGGAAGCCCATGACGGTGTTGCAAGTGGTCTAGGAGTAAATGATGCAGGCCAGTTAAATGGCTTCACAGGTGTACCAGTTTCTCCTGCTGATACTGTAACAGTCCACAACATGGAAGCATACTTATATTATTATGAGAATGATCTATGGCAATCCCTAGCATGGACAGGTGATAGCATATCAGATCTTACAGTGCCCATCCTAGGTGGATCAGGTCATCCAATTGACCCAACAAATTCTGAGACATTTACAATTGATCCCGTAACTGGAGATACGCTGCCTGTTGGCGTTGTAGATGCGAACCATGGATATTTATTTGATCCAGCTGGTGGGGATGGTGTCCCTTTTAGTGGAGACGAAGCTCTGGCCCCAACCGGGTATTTCTTTACCTATAATTTTCTAGAGGCATCTGGCACATTTTCTGGAG
This sequence comes from uncultured bacterium, assembly GCA_913020665.1. GTDB lineage: Bacteria > Fidelibacterota > Marinisomatia > Marinisomatales > UBA1611 > CACEUX01. The sequence continues at coordinate 5,295 of CAJVZI010000053.1, forward strand.
TTTTGGAAGGAGCATTAGCTGCTGGAGCGGATCTTGAAAGTGCACTGACGGCTGCCGCTGATTCAGTAGCTTTCATTTACGTCGGTTCAGATACATCTGCTGCGATCGCGGCAGGAGTTGCTAGCTCTATATATGCAGATTATGTGGCATGCCTAGGCACAGGCGCATCTGCTGATGATTGTGCTCCAATTCTTCAAGCAGGTCCAACAATGACACTAATTGGTGTGACACAAAATTGTCCAGATTGTTGGGTTGATGATTCCGATTTTGATTATGACCCATATGAAGGTGTTGGACGCTTAGTATTTGAAGTAGATAATAGGTGTATCCCAGATAATACAACCCAAAGGGTTAATACGTTCTGGACCTATGCTGGTAGTTCAACTGAGGTTGATGAAGATGCTCCAATTGCTCAGGAGTTCACATTGTATGGGAATTATCCAAACCCATTCAACCCAGAAACGAAGATCCGCTTTGCTACTGAGAAATTTTCTGATGTAACAGTGACAATTTATTCAATACTAGGTGAAAAGGTTACTGTAGCACATAACGGAGAGTTATCATCAGGTACTTACGATATCACATGGTACGGTACAGACTCTAATGGGAATAAAGTTCCAAGTGGGGTTTATTTCTATGAAGTACGTTCGGATGATAGAATCCAGAAAGGAAAAATGTTACTCTTAAAATAACATTACATCATAAAATACAATTAAACATACTTACACCAAACAGCCTCGTTTCACGGGGCTGTTTGGTATTTTGAGGTCATATTGAGATTATACTATCCATTAATTATCTTATTCATGTCCACACTATTTGCCCAAAAGGGTGAGATATCAGGGAAAGTCACCGACTCTACGAATGATTCTCCTTTGATAGGTGCAAATGTAGTGATCGAGGGTACGAATCAAGGTGCAGCCACAGACGCGGAAGGTCGTTACGTGATCAAACAATTAGATCCTGGGGAGTATACGATCATGGTATCTTATATTGGATATAAAAATTTCAAAGAGGACATTACTTTGGATGGCAACCAGAAGATGTCTAAGGACCTTGCACTCCAGCCAGAGGCAATTGAAATGGAAACATATGTTGTCACTGCATCTAGGCGTAGAGAACGCGTAGAAGATGCACCTGCAGCTATTTCAGTCATCTCAAAAAGGGAGATCCGTCGTGAAAGTAATACCAATCTTGGTGATTATTTAAAAGGGACCAAGGGGATTGATTTTACTCAATCAGGTATAGATAGTTATAATATGACAGCTCGCGGATTTAATTCCTCTTTCAGCTCTAGGCTCTTGACCTTGACCGATGGACGAATGGCAAATGTCCCTTCTTTACGCTTAACAGCATATAATGTGATCCCTGTGTCATTTGAAGATGTTGAGCAAATAGAGGTTGTTTTAGGTCCGTCTTCTGCACTTTATGGGCCTAATGCACATAGCGGCGTTCTCAATATAGTTACATCCTCCCCTTTAAGATCTACTGGCACGAGTATAAATATCCAAGGAGGTCTTTTAAATCAAGCGGATACAGATCTATTAAAAAAGTTAACATTTAGGACTGCACACAAATTTGGGAATATCGGGTTTAAACTATCCGGTGTTGCATTAGCTGGTCAAGATTGGACACATTATAATCAGGATGAATTTGAAGGACATGACCCAGCGTTTATTGGAAGGGCAAATCTCAAACATGACCGTCTAGATAGAGGTGGTAGGCTGGCCTCAGAAAGTGATAATAACCCTCGATTTACTCAGGAAATGTTAGGCCATGTTGAAGGATCTGATGAATCTTGGGTCGGTTATTATTGGGGAGATTACATTTCTGAAATAGGTGGTGAAGATGGATCTCCAGTAATTACTCAGGCTATGGTCGATGAAGCATCATCAGACCCATTTAATCGCTACACTCTTGATAATGGAATGGTATTGTGGTTTGTTACTGAAGATAGAATAGGAAAAATATATGCAGATGGGATAGACAATGATGGCGATGGTGCTATTGATGAACAGATCGACATAGGCATTGATGATGAAGAAGAGGCCTGGGTTGATGGAGTTGATAATGATGGCGATGGCCTCATAGATGAGAGTGATGAATTAGGTAGTGCTTGGCTAGATCGATTTGGGTCCAGTACCGATGTCTCTAATTTAGAGCCAAATACAACTATCTACTCCAATCCAGACTCGACATGGAGCGTTTTGGATGAATACCATAAGTTTGGATTTGGTAATTACACATACGACTCTGATGGTAATATCGTTTTTGATACCAATAACAATGGAATCTATGCAGATGATTGGGGTTCAAATGGTTTGGATGACGATCTTGATTGGGGCCCATATAAAGACGATCTTGGCAATGCTTATGATATCCCATATGAGCCATTTACCGACCTTAATGGTAATGGAATATATGATAGTGATGTAGGTGAGGGTTATGCAGATTTTTTTGGCACGTTGGTATTACTAGATTTTGGCTTAGATGGAATACCAGCACTTGATGCTAATGACGATGGCGACTATGATGATGACGGAGATATACCGCCTGATTATGGTGAAGGTAATGGCGTATGGGATGGAGAAACATTTGAGAATTTAAATGGGAATACAGAAATAATCGACGGAGAGAGTGTTCCGATCTGGGATGTATTTGATAATAACGACCTTGATGGTGACGGAAAACCAAGTATCGGTGAAAATGGTGTTGATGAGTTTGATGAAAAAGATTTCTCTATGAATTATGGAGGGCTTACCAACAAATATAAAGATGCTAATGATGATGGCATTGAAGATTTTCCCGAATTCAAAGTTCGTAATTATCGATATGATATGAGAGTTGACTGGGAACCTAATTCTGATTTTTCCTTGAATTTTTCGCATGGTTTTGCTTGGGCAAAAAATATAAATATCACTGGAATCGCCAGATATCTTGCTGATGGTTGGATATATAGATACTATCAAAGTAGAATGCGATGGAAAAATCTTTTTCTACAGTCATATCTAAATACTAGCTACTCTGGCGACCCAGACCGTCCAACAAGGAATCTAGCTACTGGTAGTATTATTTATGATCGATCTAAAAAATTCAGCTTTCAGTTACAGCATCTAAATGAGTGGAAAAATGGAGATATAAGATTTGTATGGGGCATGGACTATTTCTTGACAATGCCTGATACTAGAGGCACCATACTATCAGATAAGGATCTAAGTGACAGGCGAGATAACAATGGGAACGGTGAAGCAGGTTCGCCTTATGTATTTGATGATAGAAATGATGACACATGGTATGATGATGGAGAAAGGTTTACACGATGGGGCACTAATGATCTTTCACAATTTTCTTTGCCATCTGATTCATCTTTTTCTGATGCAGTTTATGGAGCGATCGCAGATGGATTAGATAATGATAGAGACAGTGATGACTTCCAAGATATAAATGGGAATGGGGTCCCAGACTTTATTGATGCAAATGGAAATGGCGAATATGATTCAGGAGAAATTATAGAACCAGGAGTCCAATGGCTTGGAGGTCTCGTTCGCTCAAGCCGAGCAAGACGCAGACATGGTAAAATTTACCATCAGCGATGAAGGACCTGGCATTTCTGAGGAAGCTCAGAAGGTTGTGTTTGAAGGGTTTCGTCAAGTGGATATGGGACATACCCGAACCCATCGAGGTTCTGGTTTAGGACTCGCTATTTGCAAAGGAATCGTGGAGGAGCACGGCGGGAAAATCTGGATTGAAAACCGCAATCAAGGTGGCACCGCTGTTTCCTTTACGGTGCCTATGTATCATTGACTTTAAAACCGATTGGGCAAGTCGGAAATTTCCGAAACTTCTTTAAGCCATAAATCAGGCTTACATGCTGCAAGCTTCTCGTGATCAAAGGCGGTCCATTCCACGGCCACAGTGTAAGAGCCGGCCGCGTTACCAGCCTCAATATCGTGTGTGGAATCACCCGCAAAAAATGCGTCGGCGGCAGACACGCCAAGGTCACTGAGAGCTTTGAAGACAGGGGCTGGGTTGGGTTTGTGTTCGGTGGTGCTGTCGATGGTAATGATTGTGTCGAAATAGGACGTCAGCTGGCAGTGTTTGAGTGCGCGGTGTGCGCCCACGTCATTTTTGCTGGTTACAATGGCCAGTTTTTGACCCGAATCTTGAAGGATTTTAAGCTGCTCCGCCACGCCTTTAAAACTGCTGACGTGGGCATCGTGGTTGCGAATATAATACTCCGCAAAGAACTCTCGCATGGCTTCGCACTCGGCCGGGCTCGAGGCCAACGTACTTAATTGCTCTTTTAGTGGCGTACCAATACCGGCAATAAGAACTGAATCTGGTGGCGCTTCGCCTTTAAAATGCAATGCGGTCTCACGAAATGAGGCCAGTATGAGCTCCATAGAGTCAACGAGGGTACCGTCGAGGTCGAAAAGACAGGCTTTTATGGACATGGTCTTCGCTTTCTAACGTCTAATTTTTGGCGCATCACCGTCGTATGTAAATTGGTGTTAGCAGTAGTTTGGGGCGTAGACAACAAGTGAATAATGCCTGTAGGTAGTTTTGTATGAGCCATGCAATAAGATTGACACAAGCGTTATTAAAACCTCGCCAAATGGACATCGAACTCCTAGGCCGTGAACTGGATGCCATGACCCATGTAGAGCGCGTGAGTGCGGTACAAGCTATCAATGGTCGTCAGCAGGCACGGATTTGGGATGCCGCTGTGGGACGGGTCAGCCGGCTTACGGATATTGTACCGGAGTACATTCCAAAGGACACCGAGGTGATTCACGAGGGCAAGAACTCGCTTCCCTTGTTTACGCGTTTTCAGAAGCGTTTTATCCGACCTACCGAGGACGACTCGGTACTCTATGGATACAATGAGGGAATGACCCGAGCAGTTGTTGGGCCAGGGTATTTTGTTGCTGAATTTTTCGAACCGCGCGGTGAAGTCGGGGTGAATTACTACAAGGTTCCTCCGGCGGGTTCACGCTTGGCTCGCGGGTGGCCGACCATTAAACGCAA
>CAJVZI010000054.1 GCA_913020665.1 uncultured bacterium
AGTTTGATAAAGACTTGGAACTTTTTTTAAATAATTAGGTTATATATATAAATAAGTTAATAAATGAAAATAAAACGGGAGTATTTGATGCATTTTTCAATAATATTAAACAGAAAAAATAAATCAGAACAGAATTTAGCATATGGCCTAATTTTTGTTCCTTGTCCAGTTTTTGTTAAAGGTTGTAAAAAGCTAGTGAATATTCATCCTACCTATACACCAAGCTATCAATTAGGAAGTATTAAGAATCTACTTGAAAAAGAAAATTTAGATTTTCCATTGAATGAGAACAATGAAGCTGTTATAGCCGTAAGGGACATAGGACATGGAACCGAAAAAGACCTCAAGTATTTAAAATATGATTTAGAGGCAAATGGCTTTAACACAAGGGTCTATAGAGCCTGATAGGCCAAACATAAAAAAAGAAAACCCCACATTCGTGGGGTTTTTTGTTTGCGAGATAATTAGTAGATTAATACAACATCAGGAGTGGTTTCATAGTTGAAACCCGCCAACCGAGTTCAAATAAATTGTTACTACGGTGGTTAGACCTCTAAACGGTAGATGCGCCCAGGAAAATGGGAAACCTTAAAGCCGCCTGATGGAGCGGCTTTTTTCGTTTATAGACCTGCCTGATGTGTTAACTAAAACAAAAAGGAGACACATCATGCTTAACAGAAGATCTTTCCTGAAACTTTCAGGATTAATATCTGCAGCCTTTTCACTATTCCCTTTTTCATTAGGGAAAAATGTAATGGCAAAGCCAAAAGAACCTTTAGCAGAAATAGTAACATATTTTGCTGATTCAAACTACGGGAAATTTATTTTGCATTCAGATAATCCCTATACAGCCAGGCCTCCTCAAATCACTTGGTGGGAATATTTGAGAGATTACCAAGGAGCTTGGGAAAAACCTGAAGAAATGACAAAAGCAGACCTAGATGACTATGGAATAAGAAGGAAAGATCTAAATAACATTTGTCCTGTTCAAATGTATGAAGATAGTTGGTGTGAGTATTATTCAAGTACAGATGAACCATTCTATTATTTCTTAGAATTCAAAGATAAAGAGATACTAGGTGATAAACTCTATGACAAAATTAATTGGTTGGGGGGTTCTCCCGGTAATGATTATGTCGCTGTAGAGTTTCAGGACAAAGAAACAGTCTTAGAGTTCCAGAGAAAGATAAAAACATTTGGAAACCCTGTAAATATAGAATTTGTGAATTGGTAAAGTTATAAAGGATTTAAAAATGCGTAAAAAACCAAACTATAAAAAAGCGTATGAAGATTTATTAAAGTTGTTAGAATTTGTTCCAGAACCAGAAACCTCATCATTAAAAAATAAAATCTTAGATGTAACTGAAGACTCGATAGGAACTGGTTATCAGTTCACAGAAAATGACCTGCTTGTGATAAAGGATGCTAGTAAAGGAGATTCTAATGGTGAATTCTAAAGCAAAATCAGATAAGATTTCATTAGACAAAGGTTGTAACCAACTTGATTGGAGAAAAAAAGATACGATACTGGAATGGGCTGCTCGCTATGAGATAGAAAATGATGAGCATTTGTACCAATCTTTGCAAAAAATGAGAAAGATGGGTGGAACTTTGGCAATGAAGACCTTCCATGAGCATGTTCGAAGCAGAGTTTCCACCTACAATCAGATCATTCAAACTGAGATTGATCATAGGGTTGAAAATAAGATCAAGATAAATATGATATATGTTTTGATTGCAAATATTTTAGTTCTTTCATTACCATATTTATAATTATTCAATTAATATATCATCAATAGAAGTAGAATACACATTCATGTGGTTTTTTGTTATTCAAGTGATAGTTAAATTTGGTCATGAAACATTCTGAAAAAACTAAACAGGTCAAATATCACGATAATGGAAAATTATCTGAAGTTGGATTCTACAAAGATGGAAAGAGGGAAGGTGAGTGCATCAGTTATTATGAAAATGGTGAAAAAGAGTTAGTTGGTTACTTTATACAAGGAAAGCCAACAGGCATTTGGATGTACTGGGATAAAGAAGGGTATTATGATTGGATAGATATGGATCAGGTCTAAAAACGATTATACAGATTTTATTATGTCAGATGAGCAAACAACTATAGCGGAATTAAGATCTCTCATTGATTCCTTTGTCGATGAACGGGATTGGCAACAGTTTCATAGTCCAAAAAATCTATCCATGTCGATATCAATCGAATCTTCAGAGCTGATGGAACTCTTCCAATGGCTATCATTGGAAGAGGCAAAAGAGGTAATGAAAGCAGGAGAAACCAGGGAGAATGCGATTGATGAGATCGCTGATATTATAATATATGCTATTGCATTTTGTAATAGAAATAATATTGATATATCTAATGCGATCAAACAGAAAATGGAAAAAAATATAAAGAAATATCCTGCGGATAAATTCAAGGGTCATTTTTAATTGCTTGTGATATAGCATGAATAGAATTCTCTCGATCGATGTATTTAGGGGAGTGACCATGTTTCTCATGATATGGGTAAATGATTTTTGGACCCTTAATGAGATTCCTAAGTGGCTAAAACATGCGGTCGCTGGAGAGGATTATCTTGGATTTTCAGATCTGATCTTTCCCTGGTTCCTTTTTGTAATGGGGATGTCCATACCATTCTCTTTTGAAGAACGTTTAAGAAAAGGTGAGGCAGATCATATAGTTTGGAAACATATCATCTTTCGGTCGATCGCACTACTTATTATGGGACTTTTCCATATGAATATGGAAATGTATAACCATGAAAGTTCTCTGATCGCTAAACCGTATTTTGTGATCATGTGCACCAGTGCATTTTTTATGATCTGGAATATATATCCTAATCCTAAGTCTACTGAAAATATAATCCATAAAGGTTTACCCATTATTGGGATGCTGATACTCATAGGCTCACTTTTGATCTATAAGGGAAAAAGTTATAGCGGTGATCCTTTGGGTTTCAGTACGCATTGGTGGGGTATCCTTGGTCTGATTGGATGGTCCTATTTTATAGCAGCATCTAGTTATTTTATTTTTAGACGTTCTCTAACTGGAGCAATCATAGCATTTGGTATTTGTCTTGGGTTGAATATTCTAAGCAGTAGTGGTATCGGTTATAATATTTTCTCATGGCAAAGCAAAGATTGGATCCCTGGTAGCGGAGGTCTGCAGGCACTGGCATTTGGGGGTATTATCACATCGTTGGTCTTAATGAAATACAAAGATAGAGATAATATTAAGGATCTATATACTATACTTCTTGGCATGGGATTAGCATCACTTATTGGAGGTATTTATCTTAAACAATTTTTTATAATTAGCAAGATCAGTGGAACAGTTACATGGATACTGATCTCTATGTCAACTGCATTATTTCTTTATGTGCTCTTACATTGGATCATTGATGTTAAAGGAAGGATGAAGTGGTATGAGCCAATAAAGATAGCTGGTACTGCAACATTGATGTGTTACCTGATACCTTATTTCTATAATAGCTTTAGAACAATTTTAGGGATTCAATTGCCATTATTCTTTACAACAGGGCTTATGGGACTTTTAAAATCTATAGTTTATTCTTTTATAATTATCGCTATTGCATGGAGCCTGAAAAGGGTAAAGATCCAATTAAAGATCTGAGATGTTTTTGTTAACGATCGAGCACCATGATTACTAGCATTAGATATTTATTTTCACACTATTTATTATCGATAATTTTCTTTAGTAATGTTTATTCTCAAAATTTCAACGTTAAACCCTATTTACAGAATGTAACACCTTCATCGATACATATCATGTGGGAGACCACATCTAATGATGAGTCTATAGTTCATTGGGGTGAAACCACTGAACTTGGATATACAGCAACTGGTGATGCTGAAAATAGCATCAATAGCTATTATATACATGATGTCCACTTGACCGATCTGAATCAAAATACTAGATATTATTATAAAGTTGTAACCGGGGATTTAGAATCTGAGATATTTGACTTTGTCACGCCCATAGGATCAGAATTTGAATCATCTCTTAGAGTGATAGCTATGAGTGATATGCAGAAGGATTATAGTAATTTTAATAAATTTCAAGAGATCATCAATCAAGGGATATTTTCCTATCTTGATATAAGTGATACTTTATTATTAACTGATGTCTTGGATCTGGTGCTCATACCCGGTGATCTAGTAGACAATGGGATCAATCATACAGAATGGGGTGATCATTTTTTTGGCCCATCGGAGCCACTTTTTTCTCATGTCCCATTATATCCAGTTCTAGGTAACCATGAAAATAATTCATCATATTATTTTTCATATTTTAACCTACCAGAAAATGGTACCCCCGGTTATGAGGAGCATTGGTGGTGGGCTGACTTTTCTAATGTGCGTGTTATTGGTCTAAATTCAAACTGGAATTATCAATTAGCAGTACAATTAAACTGGTTAGAGAATGTATTGAATTCTTCCTGCAATGACCCAAATATTGATTTTGTTTTTGCACAATTGCACCATCCTCACAAATCGGAGTTGTGGGTTCCTGGAGAGACGAATTTCACAGGGGATGTAGTTGAATTATTAGAGCAATTCACAAGTGATTGTGGTAAACCCAGTATTCACTTTTTTGGTCATACGCATGGATACTCAAGAGGACAGTCTATTGATCATACTCACGCAATGGTGAATGTTGCAACAGCAGGAGGTGCAATAGATTACTGGGGCGAATATCTACAGGCAGATTACCCTGAATATTCTGTTTCCCAAGATGAGTGGGGATTTGTTGTATTAGACGTTGAAGCAGGCTCAGATCCAAAATTCACTTTAAAACGTATCAGTAGAGGTGATGATTACCAGCCATTAGATAATGTAGTAAGAGATGAGTTCACGATCCGTATGCATAATAATCCTCCTATGACTCCTGATCCAGTCTATCCATTAGGTGATGAGGTACCACCAGACCTTATATGGTTATGGGCAAGTGAATATTCTGATCCGGATAATGATGAACATGGGTTCTCACAGTGGCAGATCTCGACTAATTGTGGTGATTTTGAGTTTCCTGTTGCAGACATTTATGAGTCTCATGAGAATTGGTATTATGGTACGAATACACAAGAGGGGAATAGTCTTCATAACGAACTAATAACTGGCCTAGATGGTGAAATGGAATATTGCTGGCGTGTTAGATACAGAGATAAGGGTCTGCAATGGAGTGAATGGTCTGAACCAAGTTCTTTTACAACGACCCAATCCCTATATACACCAAACCTATTATTAAATCCAGGAGCTGAGAATGGGACATCGAACTGGATCGTTGCGGAAGGTATATTTGAGTCATTAGAAGAGAACGAGTGTAATGGTATCGTTCCGCATTCTGGTGAATATTATTTTTGCGTAGGTGGTCTTTGTACAGAAAGTGATTATGCTGAGGTCTATCAAAACATTGATATCTCTGAATTTTCTGATTGTATTGATGATAGCGGGGCAGCTACAGTTTTTGGGGGTTTTCTTGCCAACTGGAGTGGGTGGGATGAGCCTGAGATGCATATTACCTTTCTTGCAGAGGATGGATCAGAGCTTGGTGCTAGTGAAACGCAATCGACGTTGAACAGCAGTTGGACCGAATTTGATTTGACACTACCCATACCTCCTTATTCTCGCGAAATAAAATTCACATTGATGGGTACCCGAAATGGTGGTCAAGATAATGATAGTTATTTTGACGACCTCTTTTTAAGATTGATAAGGGAAGAATCGTGTATGGAATACGCCTCAACTTTAGAGGATGAACCAAATATCCCCAAAGAGATCACCTTATATCAGAATTATCCTAATCCTTTTAATCCTTTAACAACTATTAGCTATGATCTACCACAAGATTCATATGTGAAAATCACCATTTATGATCCGCTTGGGAATGTGGTAAATAATCTTGTCAATGCCAATCAATTATCTGGAAACAGATCGATCCAATGGAATGCAACTAATAGCTTAGGTCATACAGTCGCAGCAGGAATATATATTTATCGTATTGAGTCTGGTGGAACCAGGCAGACCAAGAAAATGGTCCTCCTGAAATAATGCATAGATGATTTAAAAGATAAAGCCCATTATTATTTGGCTATTAACACAATTAAGTCATTTTTAATTTAATAAATAATTAATAATCTTCAATCTGATGAAACATATCTTAACACTAATTACATCACTTATCATCTCTTCGATCATCTTTTTGAATGGCCTAAATGGTCAAGGTCTACCCGTAGATGATTTTTCATTACCTATCTGTGGAAATGCAGATGGAGAAACTGATACACTTTATTTTCACAATGATTATTTTGATACAACTGGTTGTAATCAAAGAATAGTTCTTGTAGCCATATTTACATCCTGGTGACCAGGATGTGTATCGGGGGCTCCGATCACTCAAGAGATCTATGATACCTATCATGACCAAGGGCTTGAGGTAATTGGTTTTGGCGCTGATTGGGGTCAGCCTTATACCTGCGAGGGGTGGGTCAATGAATTTGGACTAACCTATCCTATAGTAGATTTTGAAACTGGTGCTGCAAGCTGGATGCAGGAAGATTTACCAGAATATTTTTGGATGCATAATTACTTTGGTTTATGGATTCCAAGTTACTTTGTAATAGACCAAAACATAGAGATCATAGGCGGTGACTCAGGATCTTTGACCGACGAGGAATTCTTTTTAGAAATAACCTCCGCTATTGAGGAAGCTCTTGATGGCCTTGGTGATATAGATATTGGTGATGATGATAATGATGGTATTGATAATACTTGTGATCCTTGTAACTTTTCAAATTACTATGTCCAAGGCAATCTTGATGGCTCTTGGATCTGTCCACCAGGTTGTGATTCGCAAGATGACATAGTACCTACCTTTGATATATATGACATTCTAATGTTATCAGATGTTGTTGAAAATGAATTATATGAAACCAATGAATGTTTCTACGAAGCAGGAGATATTGTTGCTGATGGGGTCATAAGTCTCATTGATATTTTGGCATTAGCCACACAGATCGCAGAAGGTACTTGGTAAACCGTTTCTCTAATTAAATCCTTTTAAAACACCAGCCAATAAATAATTAGTTTTATAATGATTCTGCATTACTGTATTATTTTATTACAGTATGGTGATTAGATTTTATTGAACTATTTATATAAAAATTGTCATCTAAGGAAGCATTATGGATTCTGATCTAACTATAACTCATATGTTCACAGACGAGAGTAATCATACCAGGTTTAAGAAAATGGTTTTACCTCTTGAGCCCAAATCAGGCTTGGGATCCGTTGGTTTATTTTCCAGTCTTTTTGTCAATCAAATTTTGGATGATAATTCTGGAGATATAAAGATGCAATTTGCAGTGACACCTGTTCCTGATCAGAGTGAAGGAGAGGGCCCTAAATTAGCCCATACAGCACCCAGAAGACAGCTAGTCATAACTCTTGATGGGTATTTAGAGTTTAAAAGTTGTGATGTAGAGAGCATGGACAGTGAACATATTACTATTATCCGTCGGGGTGATATTCTTTTAGCAGATGATCTTGAGGGAGCTGGTCACGTATGGCAGTTCCTGAAAGATGCCGATGGCATAATGCACCCATGGATTAGGTGCTATGTGCATCTTGGTGAAGAATATGAACATTTTATATCTAAATTAAAAGAACGTTGAATATTTAGTGTGTCATCCCCGTTGGCATCCCATTCAGATATTATTATTCTTGGAGCAGGCCCAGCTGGACTAGCCTGCGCATTAAAATGCCAACAATTAGGCAGAGAATATTTACTTATAGAAGGTTCTAATAGAGTTGGCGGGAGGTTGGGGTCCTTATATGAGGATGGATATATCTTTGATCTGGGTTTTCAAGTCTATAATTCAGCTTATGTTAATACCAATAGACTCTTGGATCTAGATGAATTAAATCTAAAATATTTTAAGCCTGGTGCGGCTGTAAACCATGGAAATTCATTTCAGATTTTATCAGATCCACTTAGGGATATATCCAAAGTATTTTCTACTATATTTTCAGATCTCACTACGATTAAAGATAAGATAAAGATCTTATCACTAAAAAATTCTTTATCTGATTACCAAATAGAGCAAGATCATACAAAGGATATCACGACTTTAGAGTTTTTAGAACAATATGGTTTCTCAGATAAGTTTATAAAAAGTTTTTTTATTCCATTTTTCTCAGGGATTTTTCTAGAAAGTAAACTGGAGACCTCATCAAAATTCTTTAAATATGTATTTTCTAATTTTAATAATGGACTAGCAGCATTTCCTTGCGAGGGTATGCAGGCTATCCCTGACCAGTTATTAAGTCAACTTGATAGAGAGCGTGTGATCATTGGAAGCCCTGTTATAAATATTGATGACAAGAAAAATATCACTCTTGATAATGGAACAAGTATTAGGGGAAATAGATTCATTCTCTCTGGCGAGAGTACCGCTTTATTAGACGGGCAAAAAGGAGAATACAATGCGGTCAAAACAATGTATTTCTCTACACAGAATGAAATAATAAATGGAGAATATATTCATCTCTTTCCTGAGGACAATATTATTAATAATATTGCTATTCCAACCTACATCTCTAATTCATATAGTAAGAATTCAGATCACTTAATATCGGTAACTATTTTAGAGAGCGATATTACTGAAACGCAATTGGTCAAAGACTTACAAGATCGTTTATCACAATATTATGGTGGGAGTCCTAGTACCTATGAATTTCTTAGGACTATAAATATTCAAAGAGGTACACTGAAACAGCCACCAGGGCATTTTGATCGATCACCTAAAAATAGAAAAGATCATATTTATTTCATTGGGGAAAAGGTAACAAATGGAAGCATTGAGGGTGCTGTTTTAGCAGGACTTAATGTAGCATATGAATTATAGATATCTCTTATTTTCAGTATTTAGCACACTGTTCAAAAAGATCTACAAATGCATTAACCGTATCATGAATTGGTTTTGAGTAACCACCACCCATGAATATTACCAAAGGCGAGTTTCTCTGTTTTGCAAAATCCAATACCATCTGATTCCTTATTTTTAAACCCTCTTGTGTTAGCATCAGATGTCCAAGCCCATCGCTATTTAAAACATCTACGCCCGCCTGGTAAAAGATAACATCACTTCTAACTTCGCTTAATCTATCAAGGTTACATTGAAGCATATCCAAATACTCAATGTCTTCTACTCCCTTTTTTAATGGAACATCTATATCGCTTTCCATTTTTTGAAGCGGGAAGTTTGATTCGCAGTGCATAGAAAATGTAAAAACATTATCATGGTCAGAAAATATTGAAGCGGTTCCGTCTCCTTGATGCACATCAAGGTCAATAATAAGTACATCATCTATATGTTTATAGCTATTTAGAGCTGTTTTTGCACAAATTGCTAGGTCATTGAAAATACAGTATCCGGAACCGTAGGAGTAATGAGCATGGTGAGTACCTCCAGCCATATTTCCTGAGATCCCATTGGAATGTATTGCAGAATTCAGTGCACCCAAACTTCCACCCATAATATATCTAGTGCGATCAATAATTTTTTCATTCCAGGGTTGAAGACCGATCTTTCTTTTTTCTTTCTCTGTCAAAATTCCATTGATGAAAGAATCGACATAATTCCTTTCATGAGCTACATAAATATGCTCGATCTTGATCATTTCAGGTCTCACAAATCGAATCCTAGCTTTTGATCCATCCAAAGCATCTTTTGTTAGTTTGTATCTTTGTCTTGGAAAGCGAGATTTTTCATCTATTCCATCTGTATAGATTGGATGGTAAAATAACTCAAACATGATCTGGCAAACTTTTTTATTAAACTTTAATATATTTACCACCTATTTTATTATGGTTTCATACAAGTAAACAACTAGGGTAGTAAAGAAATGTATAATCAACAAAATATCTATACTAAAAATCATCGTTTCAGGCGGAGATCAACCTCAAATGAACAGCTATTGATCATAAAGTTTATTCGGTATAGTTCAAGGGGGTAATGGCGTGGAAAGAAAATTAACGACCATATTTGCCTCAGACGTTGTAGGCTTTAGTAAAATGATGGGAGAAGA
>CAJVZI010000055.1 GCA_913020665.1 uncultured bacterium
CTGGATTAAACATACCACCAACAGCCATTTCACCTTCTTCTTTAGTAATGCTTGTCACTATCCCATACTTAGGCGCAGTTAAACGCGTCTTAGACAATTCATCTTCTGCAGATAAAAGATTTGCATTTGCTTGCTCTGATTGGCTCTGGGCTATTTGGAATGATGCTTCTACCTGTTCAAGTTCTTGTTTTGAGATCAGATTTTGACTGAAAAGGGACTTTGTTCTATCCATTTGGGAGCGAACCTTACGCAAGTTTGCCTCTGAAGACTTTACCTGTGAAAGTGCATTGTTATACCGAGGGCGAATCTGTTTCTCATCAATACTTATCAGGTGCTGACCTGGCTCTACAGTATCACCCTCCATTACTGTGATCTCGGTGATCCATCCTGTAATTGTAGAGGTGATCTGCACAGCCTCTTCTGGTTGGATCTTTCCACTAGCATTTACTCTCTGGATGATATCTCGGAGCTCTACTAATTCAGTATCTACGAAAATATCTTGTTCAGAGCCTGAAGTTGAAAAAACATAGCCAGCTATAAGTACTAATATGATCAATAGCGGTATCCATACTTTTTTCTTTTTAAGTGTATCTAGCATTTTATCTTTTATTTTGTTTGTATTCCAGATCAAGAGTCCCCAAAAGAGCTTTTAAACTTGCTTCTTGCACTCTAGCATCATGGACAGTATTTATTAAAGTTGAATTTGAACGAATAAGAGAGACTTGCGCATCTAGGATCTCTAGAATTGTAGCAGATCCTAAGCTATATCTTTCTCTTGCTAATTTTAAATCTTCTTCAGCTGCCGCAACCACTGATTGATTAAGGGGAATGATCTCAGAATAATTATTTAAAGTTTCACGTATTAGCTCAGCTTGGACCTTGAGGTCGTTCAAAAGCGTAATATATGAGTATTCTGACTGCTGTCTTAATAGGCTTGCCTGCTGCTGCTGGATGGAAAGAGTGCGCCCATTATAGATAGGTAAACTAATTGATAGATTTAATCCCAAAGACCAGTTATCCTTTAATGCGTCCAATAACTCATTCCCAGATTCGCCATTAGCTGAATAATTCACAGATGTATTCAAGGATGGCAGCCTCAGTCCCCTGACAAGTCTATAAGAGATATCATTTAATGCAACTTGAGATCCTGAAATCAACAAGCTTGGGTTCTGCTCTTTTAACAATTGCAAGATTTCTGATGAAGACGGGATATTAGGGATGACCCAATCATTTTCAGAGGCAGTAATCTGTTGCCCAAAATCTTGTAATCCCATATCATTGAATAATATTCTTCGAGCATTTTGGAGAGCTGTTTTTCTATTTAGTAAATCAACCCGAGCTTGGCCTTCTGCTACTTCAGCCTTTAACAGATCCGTTCTCTTGACAACACCAAGATCAAATTGTTTTTCAACTAACGAGACCTGTTGGGTTGACATTTCTAAATTCTTTTCTGAAACATCTAAAAGCTTCTGAGCCTGTAAAAGGCCATAGTACGACTGAATAACTTTTTGAATGACCTGTATATTAATTGATCTCTGATTTAGTTTTGCGATATCTAAATTTGTCTTAGCCTGTTGAACCTGATTCCAAGACCTTCCACCATCATACAGCGTTTGATTTAATGTGAGCCCTGCTGAGAAAGAATTATAATGGTCTGTCTTGCTTGTATCTAGTTCATAATTAACAAAATCAAGGCTAATGGTTTCTGTTTCTGGAAATCGTGTCTGCCCTACACTTGTTCCTGCTTGGACAGATGGGAGCAAGCCACTATAAGATGCTTTAAGTCCTTTGGAAGCTGAAACAACTCCCAGCTCAGCAGATAGTACTGTTTTTTTACCATCGATCGCTATTTGGATACAATCATCAAGTGTATAACCTTGCGCGTTTATGATGGTAAAAAACAAGACCCATTTAATTGATTTTTTATTCATGATAAATAGACGTATTAAAAAATAAAAAGTTTCTTTTTTCTCACCCTTTGAAAAGAAAACTATTTTAAGAAATTTAAAGGCATTAATTCAAAAAATTATCTTTTATTTCATGCAGATATTGAAGAGCTGCTTCATGGGTATTGTCAATTTTATCATCAAGGATCGCTTCTTCAATGGATTTCTTGATCTGACCAATTTCTGGTCCTTCTTCGAGCCCACAAATTGACATGATCTCCTCTCCACCCACAGGAGATTGAAATTTTTTCATAGCATCTCTTTCAACTACATTGGCCATTTTATCTTCTACTTTCTTAAAATTTCTCATATACTGCTTAACTCGCTTTGGATTCTTAGTAGTGATATCTGCTCTACATAAGGTCATTAGATCATCCAAATGCTCTCCTGCTGCAACCATTAATCTTCTGACAGCAGAATCAGTGACAATATCCTTTACAAGTGCTATAGGTCTAAGGTGCAATAGGGTAAGTTTTTTTAAATAATTTTTAAGTTCATTTGAAAGCTTCATCCTTTTTGCAACGGTTTCTATCATTTTTTCTCCGATCGCATCATGACCATGAAAAGTATAGCCTTTATTTTTATCAATTCTTCTAGTATTTGGCTTAGCTATATCATGCACTAGCGCTGCAAATCGTAGCTCCATTAAATCTGATAATGTTGCAGCGTTATCAACAACCTGGAGAGTATGTGCAAAAATATCCTTATGATGCCATTCTGATGTTTGATCCATTCCATACATCACATGGATCTCAGGGAATACTATTTTCATTAATCCAGTTTTTTGTAGAATAACAAGCCCTATTGATGGTTTATCTGTTTTAAGTATTTTTATAAACTCATCACGTATCCTTTCAATAGAAACGATCTCTATTCTATGTGATTGCTTTTTCATGGATGTCCTGCATTCCTGTTCAATAGTAAATCCTAACTTTGAAGCAAAATAAGCTGCACGCATCATTCGAAGAGGGTCTTCAGAAAAGGTTTCATCTGGATCTAAAGGTGTTCTAAGGACCTTTTTTTCAATATCAGCTATTCCACCAAATGGATCTGTTAGATCACCAAACCGTGATGGATTAATATCCATTGCCATGGCGTTAATGGTAAAATCTCTTCGCAATAGATCTCCTTTTAGATCAGTATACACTACCTTCGATGGCTTCCTTGAATCATCATCATAAACCTCGGTTCTTGCTGTTGCTACCTCGATTGCTATATTGCTATCTGGGATAAGAGCAGTACCATATTTTTTGAATGGTACCACTTTATTTTTTCCTAATTTTTTAGCCAATTTTTCTGCAAAAGGGATTCCTTCACCAACTGTCATAATATCAATATCATTGATGGGCCTACCCATTAATAGGTCCCTAACAAATCCTCCAACAGCATATACCTCTATACCATCTCTTTCACCAAGTTCTCCTGCCTTTGATAGAATCGAATGGGCTACTCCATAACCATTGATTTTCAATAGATCTTTGATATTTGCCATAGCATAAATTACCTAGATACACTCAATACAAACACCTTGTAAAGAAAAACCTTTATTATCAATTTCTGGTTATGGCAAGAAGAAACATATTCCTTATTCCATTTATTCTATACTTTAATGTGGTCTTTTGCCAATTCGCTTCGGTAGATGTTACGCTTGATGATAGATTATTAAGAAGTGAAGAAAAACAAGATGTAATAAACATGAAGAATGATATTCAGCGGTTTTTCCTGAGTACAACATGGGATGATAATTATAGCGATCTTTCTATACCAATCTATGTCCAAATCATTTTTGAAGGTGTAACACAAAAAGGCAATGAATCGATCTATAATTGCCAAGCGCTTTTTTCTAACGGAGGAGACCTTCGTTACTTTGATAAAAGTGTTCAATTCTATTATAACTCCGGCAATAGTCTTTATTATGACCCTGTACTTTTTGAACCACTTACAGGCTTTCTTGCATATTATGCACATCTTATCTTAGCAGGCGAAATAGACACCTATGAGTTTAATGGTGGCAATGGTTCATTTGAGCTTGCCAGAGATATTGCACTTCGTGGCTCATCATCGGAATATAGAAAGGGCTGGGGCTCTCGCACTACACTTGTAGATAACCTTAATAGGAATATTGGTCTAAGGAAAGCACGGCTTGCATGGTACATTGCTATAGACCTTTTTAAAGATGGGGATATGGATGGTGTTATAGAGGAATTAAATACAATGCTAGATGGACTTGCTCAATCATATAGAGAGTTAGGTAGAGATAATTATACACAATATTTCATGAAAGTAAATTCAGATAAGATCGCAAAAATGCTCTCTATGCTTGGACAAAAAGAATTCCTTAAAGATATGAAAGAGCTAGACCCTGATAGACGTGATATTTATCAATCAGCTTTAAGCTCTATCTCTGGGTAAGTTTTTTTCCTAAACAAATAGTGGGCTAGTACTATAGGCGTCCTACATAAATTATCAAAAAGGGTTTTATCTTTGACCCTACGAATTGAACTGAACCGATAACGTTTTTTGATTATAGTGACTGGATGTAAAATTACCCATATCAAAGATCGTATAATCCCAAAAGCATGTTTAAAGTCCAATTTTATTATTGTATATCCCAATGCAACTACTTCCAGCATAAGCCTGATTGTACCAAGATAGAAAGCTACGGGAATAGAATAATTACTGAACAACATTAAAAGAGAATTACGATGGTTCAAATAATATTTTCGGTGACTGTGCATTGGCAGAGAAACTGCGTTTTTATGATAAACAACTGATCTAGGCTCCACCCATATCTTATGGCCCATTGCCTGCAAACGCCAACAAAGATCAATTTCTTCCATATGTGCAAAAAATTCTTCATCAAATTTCCCTGCGGCATCAAAAAGATCTCTTTTTACCATTATAGCAGTACCGGAAGCCCAAAAACATTGTCTCGCGTCATTATATTGCCCGGTATCTTCTTCCTGCTCTAAAAATAAACGGCCTCTGGCAAATGGATAACAAAAAATATCCATCATCCCACCAGAGCCTCCTGCATAATCAAATATATTTTTATTATAATAGTTTAAAATTTTTGGTTGTATCGCCGCAATATCATCATGACTCTCAATCTCTTGTATAAGATGATCTATCCACATTGGTTCCTGCACAGTGTCGTTATTTAAAAATATTAAATACTTCCCATTTGCAATTTTTGCGCCGCGGTTACACCCGCCAGCATACCCATGGTTTTGATCATTCTCTAAAAGATTTATATTGGGATGATTACTCTTTATCCATTCTTGGCTACCATCACTAGATGCATTATCAACAACAATAATTTCAAAAGACTCAAAATTTGTTTTCAATAATGAATCAATGCACTCGGAAAGTATTTCAATACCATTCCAATGAGGAATAATAATTGAAACTAAGGGGTTATCTTTGGTCATAATGACCTATGTTATTTATCCGCCAGAACGGATTTCTTCAAGGATATCTGCTGCATTATTATCTTGTGGATTACGTATAACCCAATCAGATAAAAGAATTTCAGCTTCTTCAAGTTGATCTGTTTCTCTATATATAAAAATAAGTGATGAAATAATTTCAGAATAAGCCTTCTCCCATCTTGCCCATTCACCTTTACGAACTGTACTATTACCAAATCCTCTGGATTGCACCATGCTCTCTAATTGTAAATAGGTTAATCTCATATCTTCTAATGTATTAATGGCCAATTCAGTATCATTTAATTCCCTGTAGAACGTGTTTGCATAATCAACTTTGTTAAGGGGCTTGGCATTATCTCTAGCAATAAGTGTTTCCATGATTTTTTTCATTGATGCTGTCTCACCAAGGTCTCCATATATGCGCGCTACCTGATAATGTAGGTCTTCGGACTGGATAGGTATGGTATTAGTTGGAATTTTCTCTTCCATTTTATCCATGATCAGAATGATCCTTTCTTTTAGATCTGCTAATGCTTCTTCTGACCTATTCTTTTTACTTTTATATTGTTTTTGATAGTCCATATAATAGGTAAATGCCAGTTGTACATATGCACTACGATAGTTTTGGAGAAGTCGTTTAGTTTGTTTGTTGTAGTAAACCATTTCATTTCCAAGATTTCGGAACATATAGCCAGGCTGATAGTCTCTAGACCAATCATTATAATCTCCCATCTTATCATAAAAAACTGATTGGTCAAAATTTGTAGACCAATTCTTTGGGCCAACATCTGTCATAAGATTAGCATACATACTTTCAGTATCAACAGGTTTTGTTTTATGGCTTTTCAATTGAAATGTCAGTCCCTGCATATCAAGATATTTATCGAGACCAATACGGTTTTGCTGAGAAACGGTAACAGCAAAATATATGGGAATCCTCCACGCAGCATCATTGATGATCCGCATTATCATCATGTCTTGAACCCTTATTGCTGCGCCTTGATAAGTTGGTCTCATTTCCCATTCGATATAACCTTTTTCATTTTTAGGGTCATTGTAAACAGGAACCTGAACCTTTTGTTTTTCCCAACGCTGTAGGCTCGATGTCAATCTATCGATCTGTTTATCATTTAGAGTAATAAATTGGGTTTCTTTAGGGCGCTTATCTCTCCATTGTTTTATATACCATGGAGTATTTAATAAACTCAGATTAACTACAGCAACATCTGTCCTTACATTTTCTACTTCTTGCAGGTACCATAGAGGAAAAGTGTCGTTGTCACCATTCGTAAAGATAACTCCATTTGGTCCGCATGACTGAAGAAGATTATAACTATAATCCCAGGCAACAAAATTCCCAGAGCGAGAATGTGAATGATAATTAGCATTGGCCATTACAACTGGCACAAAGATGATCTGTAATACCACTGCCAGAGTAATAAGTTTTTTACTTAAATCAATATTTTCAATATACTTTGTTATCCATTCACTTATCGCTGCAGTACCCACTCCGACCCAGACAGAAAATGCAAAAAAACTTCCCACATAAGAATAATCTCTCTCTCTAGGCTGCGGGTCATCTTGATTAAGGTATATAATTATTGCATATCCGGTCATAATAAATAATGACATCACAGAGAATGCCATTTTATCATCACGATAGGCATGATAGAACATCCCTAGTATACCAAGTATGAATGCCAATGGTAATCCAAACTGTGTTATATCAATGCCATCCTCACTATTTTTTGCACCCATCCTGATCACACCTGGGTCCGTTGCTGATCCACGGCCAACAAATTGCCATAAAAAATATCGATTATACATTTTACGGATCTGATAATCCCAAAAGAATTGCCATTGCTTATCAGATTGGTGTCTACTGTAATTTCTATTCTGTGAACCTGAGAACTGCCTATTTGGTCCCTCAGGATAACCAACAACCTCATGTATAGGTGGAATACCCTTAAAACGCCTAGGCAATATCCCCACATCTCCATATTGTTCACGTTCAAGATAAGATATAAATGCCTCTACAGTCTCTGGGTCATTTTCATCAATGCCAGGATTTTGATTTGAGCGAATAAATATTAACGCGTAGGTGGAATAACCAATCAATACTAGCACCATTGATGTCAACCCTACTGATATTAATTTTTGTTTATTGGAAATGGCCATAGCCATTGCAACAAATATTCCCACAATAAGAAGCGCCGTTGGAACTACCCCAATTGATGCTGCAATCTTTGGCATTCCCTTAATAATACCATTGTGTATAATAAAGAATACAATCCCGGTTATTGCCATTGTAATAGCAAAGGATACCCACTCAAATCTGTATTTTCTGAAATAAATGATGAGGGCAACAAATGGTAAGGTCAAAAGATTTAACAAATGCAGGCCCGTTGCTAATCCTATCATATAGGCAATGATAAGAATATATCTTTCATGACCTTTTTCATCAGCCTTTTCACTCCAGAGTAAAATAAGCCACACTACAATAGCTGTAAAAAAGGTACTGAAAGCATAAACCTCTGCTTCCACCGCATTGAACCAGTGGCTATCTGTAAAAGCAAATGTAAGAGACCCTACTATACCAGCACCGAAGACGACCAAAGCGTCTGTGGAGGATTCAAGTTTTCCACGCCAGTGATTAACAACTTGTACAATACTCAAGTATAAAAAGAATACTGCAAATGCACTTGCAAGAGGGGATAGTACATTAACCCTAAATGCAATATCTTCACTGATAGGGAGTAAAGATGCGATTCTTCCAAGTAAAAGAAATAGCGGGCTACCAGGAGGATGTGGCACGCCTAGCGTATATGAAACTGCAATGAATTCACCACAGTCCCAATAAGAAACGGTTGGGGCCATTGTTTTATAATAAACAATGAATGAAAGAATCAATATAACAAACGCAATAATACGATTAGTCCGAATATAATCTGAATGAATCACTCTTCTTCTCCATTTGAACTGTTTTTATTTTCAGAGTCTTCTATTTTTTTCTTTTGAATAAATTCCATTTTCAATTCACTAACTGCATTTATCAACATTTGTTCCTCATACTCAGACATGTTTCCTCTAGCCTTTGTTTGCAACATATCCAATAGATCTACATAATAAGAAGCCTGATCAAGATTTACTTCTGTATTATCTGTGACTGGATTTTTAATTTTACCCAAAGCGATCCAGGCGCTTGTCCTAAATGTACTAATAAGGTACAGAAATAGTTGTTCTTCTTTACTCAGGTTCTCCTGAACCATTTAAACTCCATGTAATTGATTTAAGCTTGAATTAGCCGGGGAATTTAGTTCCTCCTATAAACATACAAAATGATTCATCAAGAAAGATTTATACTATCTAAATACTGTGAATAATCCTTTATAAATGTTTCTTTCATACGCTGATTCGATTTTTCATTTAGTTCTGGGTCTTTTTCAATTAACCTAAAAGCAGCCTGCCTTGCTTTTCTGATGAGGCTTCCATCTGTAACCATATTAGCGATCTTATATTTGAAAAACCCCGACTGTTTTAGACCAAAAAATTCACCTGGCCCTCTTAATTTGAGGTCTTCATCAGCAATAGCAAAACCATCATTTGTCTTCTCCATAATTGAAAGACGGTTATTTGATGAATCCGTAATTTCTCTTTTCACCAATATACAATAACTCTTCTCTGACCCTCTTCCAACTCGACCTCTCAATTGATGTAATTGCGTTAGCCCGAACCGTTCTGAATGCTCGATCAACATCACCGTGGCATTAGGTATATCTAACCCTACTTCCACTACGGTAGTTGATACCAAAATATTTATAATATTTTTAGCAAACTCATTAATTATATGGTCTTTTTCTTCTGAACTCATCTTGCCATGAACTAAACCTACATTAAGATCTGAGAACTGTATCCTTGATAATTCTTCATGTGCTTCAACTGCCGCTGCTAGGTCTGATTTTTCCGATTCTTCAACTAAAGGATAAACAACGATACATTGCCTACCAACTGAAACCTCATCCCTTATGAATGTATAGACCTTATTCATCCTATTTGGTTCTACTACTTTGGTAATGACCGGAATGCGATTGGTTGGCAGTTCATTTATTATTGAAAGATCCATATCTCCATGATACGTGATCGCAAGGGTTCGGGGAATGGGTGTAGCGGTCATTGACATCACATGCGGATTTTTTCCCTTCTCCAGCAAAGCACCTCTTTGATTTACTCCAAAACGATGCTGCTCATCAATAACAACCAAACCTAGGTCTTTGAAACAAACATCACCCTGAATCAATGCATGTGTTCCGATTATTACAGAAATATCCCCTTTTATTAATCCATTAATGATTGGATCTCTATCTGATTTTTTCATTTTACCAACTAATAATGCGCAAGTTATCTTTACTTTATCTAATTGTTCCTTAAATGAGTGATAATGCTGTCTAGCTAATATCTCTGTTGGCGCCATGATCGCAACCTGCACATTATTACCAACCGCAAGCGTTGATACCAAAATAGCCACAATTGTTTTACCGCAACCTACATCTCCTTGTATTAAACGGTTCATCGGGTAGGAACATTTCATATCCTTGTGAACTTCTTCTATAACATTTTTTTGCGCATCTGTAAGTTCAAAATCCAAGGTCTCAGAGACCGGCCTGAAGTAAGGTCCAACATCAGACAGTCGCTTTGCCCCATAAGACTTGATCGTGCTCTTTCTTAATGCTAATAATAATTGTAGAAAAAAGT
>CAJVZI010000056.1 GCA_913020665.1 uncultured bacterium
TAGATGTTGTATTCTCTATTGAATAACACTCGCCCCAAAGCTCAACACCTTCGGTACCATCATCTGCAACACAATCTTGTGCTGAAACAGTTCCAGTAATCAAAAATAAGACTATATATCTATGCATTTTTAAGTGATAATTAATTTATGCTGATTAAGTAAAGATTAATAATAATTAAGCTAAGGTAAACAAACAAGAAATATTTACATTTACCTAAAAATCATCCCACAAACAAAAAACCCCACGAATACTATACACTTGAGCATTAACACCTTTACCCCACCCATTTAACAATTACCCTAAAAAGTAGCATTATTTTGAAACCCACCCTTTTACCTTAGGGTATCCCCCCTTTGAGGGAGTTTGGTTTGAGAATTTTACGTTGAATTTGATAATTATAATTGAATGACATTGCCTATCTAACGCAACCAATACTGGTGGCTCCGTTACTATCCGTTGGAGTCGGATATAGGCAGTGTGTTCGTAATTACCGTGTTCGTAATTGGGGTATATATGAATATGTTTGAATACATATAAACAAAAAGCCCTATCGCATTGACAGGGCTTTTATTGAGAGAAAAGTGGTTTTCTCGAGTGTCGGGGTAGAGAGATTTGAACTCCCGATCTCCTGCTCCCAAAGCAGGCGCGTTAACCGGACTACGCTATACCCCGAAATATATTTGGGTGAGTGATGGGATTTGAACCCACGACCTCCTGGGCCACAACCAGGTGCTCTAACCAACTGAGCTACACCCACCATATAACTTTAGCTCAACATATGTTGATTTAAAGCGGCGAAAGTTAAAATACTTCTTTAGAGTTTTGAAGAAATTTAAACCTAAACAATTTTCTATTTGATTCATATATAATATAACGTTAATAGTAATTTTAAGTATGTTTCTTCTCTCCAGATATTTCATTCGAGAAATGATAATGCCGTTCTTTTTCTCGTTATTAATGATCACTTTTCTCCTTTTTATAAATTTTCTATTACGTGCTATTGACAGATTTCTTGGTAAGGGATTAGAGATCTTAACAATCTTAGAATACCTTTTTTTGAATCTAGCTTGGATAATTGCTCTATCAGTACCAATGGCCGTATTGCTATCGACCCTTATGACATTCGGCCGATTATCAGAAGATAATGAAATAAATGCCATGCGCGCTTCTGGCATTAGTTTCCTTTCAATATTAAAAGCGCCAATTATGTTTGGAATTACTGTAGCTACACTCCTTATAGTATTCAATAATTTTATTCTGCCTGATATGAATTTTCATGCGAGACTTCTTTCTGGAGATATTTACCGCAAAAGACCAGGAATGAATATTGAGCCAGGTGTTTTTCTTGACAACCTTCCAGATTATAGTATGATCATTGGCGGCAAAAAGGGTGAGCTTATGTCTGATGTACGTATCTTTTCAAAAGGACAACAAGAATCACAAACAAGTATTCACTCAAAAACTGGAAAACTATCCACTTTATCAGATGCATTTCTACTAACGCTCTTTGATGGTGAGATACATGAGATAGAAAACAAGGATTATGCAAACTATCGACGTATTATATTTGAAACACATAAAATAATTATACCTGCAGATGACATATTATTGAATCGTAGAGACTCATCAAATAGAACAGATAGAGAGATGACTATCCCTATGATCATGGATAAGGTCAGTAATTATGAAAAAAAACTTCGTGTGGTCAGAACTAGGCTAAAGGGAGCATTCTACAGAACTTTAGGAGACAGTATAATACCGACCTCAATTGAAGAAGGATTAGCAACTGTCTCAAACGCAAAAGACTCGATTAATGCTGATACAACTATTATCAAAAGTGCATTACATAAAAAAAATAGGCAACTGCGAAGTCTTGAAAGACAAATAAAAAATGAGTTTGGATTAATTAATAGTTATTTAAAAGGTCGAAATAAATATACTGTTGAAGCCCATAAGAAGTTTTCAATCCCATTTGCATGTATTCTGTTTGTCTTGTTGGGAGCACCACTTGGTGTTATGGCTAAAAGGGGAGGGTTTGCTGTAAGCACATCGCTTAGTTTTGGTTTTTTTCTATTGTATTACATCCTATTAATAGGCGGTGAAGAGCTAGCAGATAGAAATCAAGTTTCTCCAGAAATTGGAATGTGGGCACCGAATGCGGTATTACTTACAGTTGCACTATACCTTATCCTTCATACTGTACGAGAACGTGCTCCAATTTCTATACTTTCATTTTTAAGAAAAAATAACAAATCTTGATACCAGCCAACCTAATATCAAAAAAACGGGATGGTCATTACTTAAGTAAAAATGAGCTCAGTGACTTTATTAATAACTATTTAACGGGTTCTGTGACTGAAGAGCAAATGGCAGCAATGCTAATGGCTATATATTTCAAAGGAATGAATGAAGATGAAATATTTTCACTAGTTCAAATAATGATAGACTCCGGCTCAACACTAGATTTTGGTGGTTCGAATAGATATATAGCTGATAAGCATTCTACCGGTGGTATAGGAGATAAAATATCTCTTATTCTAGCGCCAATTATGGCTGCAGCAGGGATTAAAGTGCCAATGATCGCCGGTCGGGGACTTGGGTTTACTGGTGGTACGATAGATAAATTAGAATCAATTCCTGGTTTTAATTCATCACCAAGCTTAAATCAATTTAAAAAGTGGGTAGATGAGAATGGATATGCAATAATGTCCCAGTCAATTGATATATGCCCTGCAGATAAAAAAATATATTCTCTCAGAAGCAAAACAGGTACCGTTGCATCAATACCTTTGATCTGTGGTTCAATTATGAGTAAAAAGATCGCAGAGGGGATATCAGGATTAGTATTGGATATTAAAGTTGGTAGTGGAACATTTATGAAATCAATAGACCAGGCAAAGGAATTAGGTTCATGGATGAAGAAAATTGGCAATCTATTTGACATTAAAACTGATATAATATTCACAAACATGAACCAACCACTTGGGAGATATTCTGGGTTAGCATGTGAGGTTGAAGAATCAATAGAATGTTTAAAGGGCAATGGAGCAAACGACCTAATAGATATTACACTTGAATTGGGATCGAGTTTAATGATTCAATCTGGTTTAGTACGCGATAGGAATCAAGCCATTGATGTTCAAAAAGATTTAATTGAATCAGGAAAAGCGTTAAGGTCATTTGAAGTATCAGTTGCAACGCAAGGTGGAAAACTTGAAAAATTAAAATCTTCAACTAAACCAAAGTATGAGACTTTAATATTATCAAAGTCTGAAGGTGTTGTTAATACTTTTGATACAGAAGAAATCGGCTGGGCCCTTGTAGAATTGGGTTGTGTTAAGAAAAGGAAACAAGATGACCTTGACCATTCTGCAGGAATTGAATTTTTAAAAAAGACAGGTGATTCAATCATCAAAAATGAGCCTGTATACCGTGTGTTTAATTCAAATAAAAAAACTCTAGACAATGCAGCTAAGATGCTTATCAAAACAATTAATTGTGGGAAAAGACATGCAGACCAGAAATTGATCTTTGATAACGCTTAATTTGTTTTATGCACCTTGCAATTTTGAGTTGGTTCTGTCCCGTCCTTAAATATTTCCTGCTCGATCGGACACGCTGGCAAGGGTAATTTCTTGGTAACTGTACAAACCTTTTTATCTATGATTCCACTAGGTTTTTCAAATTTTTCCAATGGTAATTCTAAAGTATCATGAGCGGCTTTCATAAATTTGGCCCATGCTGGTAAAGCTGCCTTACTCCCATCTTGTCCCGGGCCAAGTGGTACTTTAAAATCATCAACTCCAAACCAACCACCTGCTGCTATTTGAGGTGTGAATCCCACAAACCATGCATCGCTCCAACCCTGAGTTGTACCTGTTTTTCCAGCTGCAGGGCGATTAAATTTATACTTCCATCTAGCACTTCCTCCTGTCCCCCTGTCCATTACGGTTTGCATTAGGCTTGTCATAAGGTATGCTGTCTCTTCACTAAGAACCTCTTTTCGTTCTGGATAATATTCTTTGATTATATTTCCATAACGATCTTCAATTTTTGTTATTGCGAAAGGCTTAGAATAAACACCTTTATTTGCTAAGGCCGAATATGCACTTACTATTTCTATTGGTAATACCTCTGATGTCCCAAGAGCAATTGCATCTACCGCTCTTATATCCGTATTAATACCCATTCGTTTTGCAGTTTGTTTTACCTGCTCCGCTGGTGCAATATCTTGTTGTACCATTCTTACGGATATAAGATTCATTGATTTTCTTAGGCCCTCTCTAAAAGTTGTTAAACCACCCGTACTTCCGTCATAGTTCTGGGGTTTCCATTTCACCCATGTACCATCCATATTCTGGATATTAAGCACCACTGGCTGATTCAGTAGTTGTTCAGTAACCGAATAACCATTATCTAAAGCTGTCGTATATACGAAAGGTTTAAATACAGAACCGGGTTGCCTACGAGCCTGCACAGCACGATTATACTGGTCATGGTAATCTGGCCTACCACCAACCATAGCTAAGATGCCTCCTGTATTTGGATCTAAAGCTACAAACGCACATTGCACCAATAACTTATCCCTTAGGTCTTTATATAATTGTCCTTCTCCAGCAAGCATCATTTTCAATGTATCTTCAGGATAAATTGTTAAATAAGCTAAATTTTCAAATTCTTCTCTATCCTTATAAAGCCTTTTATTTAACCGAGCTTGATTATCTCTTACAGTACTTAGCACTGCTTTTTCTGCCGCTGATTGAAGTTTTGAATCTAGAGTGGTATATATTTTTAATCCGTCCCTATAAATATTTATGCCTAACTCTGTGTCTTCTTTTTCAAGTAGCCTTCTTACATATTCAGTAAAGTAAGGTGCGCTTCCTCTTTTTGGCACCTCTAGTACTGTTTCAAGAGTTCTAGCTCTGTTTTCATCAAATTCACCTCGGTTTATAAATCCTTGATCTCTCATTAATCGAAGGACTGTGTTACGGCGTTTGAATGCTCGCTCTGGATGATGAATAGGTGAGTAGCTCGCTGGAGCTGGTAAAAGTCCAACTAATAAAGCTGATTCATCAATAGTAAGATACTTTGATTCTTTTCCAAAAAATCTTTTTGTCGCTGCTTCAACACCATATGTACCATGACCGAAATGAACGGTATTAAGATACATCTCAAGTATTTCTTCTTTTGTATATGTCCTTTCGATCTGAATAGCAGTGATCATCTCTTTAACTTTGCGAAGTATACTATCTTCAAAACCAACAGATTTATAAAGGTTTCTAGCCAGCTGTTGAGTGAGAGTAGAAAAGCCCTGTCTATAGCTTAATGACAATGTATTGACCATGATCGCCCTTGCAATACTCCTCATAGACAAGCCCCAATGATCAAAAAATCTTCTATCTTCAGATGCAACTACAGCATATTGCATATGCTCTGGTATACGATCTAGTTCAATAAAGACCCTCTTCTGTACAAATAGCTCGTTTAATACTTTACCATCAGATGAATAAATTCGGGTCACAAGGTCTGGATCGTAATTTTCAAGCTGTTCTAATGATGGTAAGTTTTTTGATAAATAAAGAACAAACGTAAATACCATCACCATACCAAATATTATTAGGATGAAACATCGATATAATATTTTACTAAAATTTATATTTGTTGATCGTTTTGACATTAATGAGCCTAAAATTGATTCAATATATTTCGAGTTAGTCGCTTAATTAAAAAGAAAATAGTAAAAATTGCCTGATGCAGCTTAATCTTTTTTCCTAGGCTTGATCATATCTGCTGGCTGCACGAGTTTATCAAACTCATCTCCTGTAAGGTAACCTAACTCAATGATCGCTTCACGTAATGTGATATTATCTTTATATGCTTTTTTTGCAACTTCAGCAGATTTATCATATCCAATATGCGGATTCAATGCTGTGACCAACATTAGTGAATTATATAAATTATGTTCGATCCGTTCTTCATTTGGCTCTATACCAGCAATAGCGTGTTCTGTAAATGAATTACATCCATCTGAAAGGAGACGAATAGATTGTAGAATATTATAAGCAAGCACTGGTCTATAGACATTTAGCTCAAAGTTTCCTGATGCACCAGAAAACCCTATGGTTACATCATTACCCATAACTTGGGTACATAGCATAGTCATCGCTTCACACTGTGTTGGATTTACTTTGCCAGGCATTATGGAGGATCCTGGCTCATTTGCAGGCAATGTTATTTCTCCAATACCACTTCTAGGACCACTTGCTAGCCATCTTAGATCATTTGCTATTTTAAATAATGAACCAGCAACAACTTTCAGTGATCCAGAAAGTTCAACAATACTATCTTGTCCGCCTAGTGCTTCAAACTTATTATCTGCAGTACGAAAATTTAAATTGGTTAATTTTGATATTTCCTTTGCAACTGCATCTGCAAAGCCTTCTGTAGAATTTATTCCCGTTCCTACAGCTGTACCACCCATTGCTAGTTCATAACAATCTTCAAGAGATCTATTTAATCGTCGAATACCATGATCAATAGCAGAAACATAGCCAGAAAATTCTTGCCCAAGACTAAGCGGAGTTGCGTCTTGTAGATGAGTTCGACCTAGTTTAATAATTGAATCAAATTTATTTGCTTTGTCAGCAAGCGCATCTCTGAAGTTAACTAGAGAGGGTATAAGTTGATGATGGACAGCTTCAGCAGCAGCAATATTGATAGCAGTAGGGAAAGTATCATTTGTGGACTGACTCATATTAACATGGTCGTTTGGATGCACAGGATGCTTGCTTCCTATTTCACCCCCCATTATCTCAATAGCTCTATTAGCTATAACCTCGTTAAAGTTCATATTTGTCTGTGTTCCGCTTCCTGTTTGCCAAACTACCAATGGGAAATGATCGTCTAACTTACCTTCAATGACCTCATCCGCGGCTTTATGAATTGCACTTAAAATTGATGAATCTAGATTATTAAAATCATGATTTACGCTAGCGGCTGCTTTTTTTATAATGCCATATGCCCGAATAAACTCTCTAGGAAATCGCTCATCCCCTATTTTAAAATTCTCATAGGATCTTTGGGTCTGAGCACCATAATACTTTTCAGAAGGCACTTCAATAGACCCAATACTGTCCCTTTCAGTGCGCGTACCCATACTAGCTTACTATCCAGGTGTCTCCAGCATTAAGAAGGTCTTGGACACTACCTGCTCCTTTTTTCTCTTGAGCGAGATCAATTTGGTCCACCATGTCTTGATTATATGTGGGCTTGTCAATTGAATAGATGACCCCAATTGGCTCGGGTAAATTTGGATTAGAGGTCCAATTAGCTATGATATGTGCTAGATCGAGGTTTGTTTCATCATGAACTAGAATATCATCAACACTATTTTTTTCCATATCTACTACAACTGCTGTTGACCCTTCTAGCTTGATACCTTTTGTATCTTTTGCGAAGAGCATTGGCTCACCATTACGCAACTCTATGACATTGTCCATTTTCTCTGGGCCAGTGTATTCTTCAAAAGCACCATCATTAAAAATATTACAATTTTGATAGATCTCAATAAAAGAGCCACCATCATGTTTATAGGACCTTTCCATCATTTCAGCCATATGTTTTTGCCAACGGTCTATGGTACGTGCGACAAAAGTTGCTTGGGCGCCAAGTGCTAGAGACGGTGGGTTCAAAGGAATGTCTATGGAGCCATAGGGAGTGGCTTTAGTAACCTTACCAACTTCAGATGTCGGTGAATATTGACCTTTTGTCAACCCATATATTCGATTATTGAACATTAGGATATTTAAATCCATATTTCTGCGCAATGCATGCATAAAATGATTCCCGCCAATGGATAACCCATCTCCATCTCCAGTAACAACCCAAACGGAAAGGTCAGGGTTTGCAATCTTTACTCCTGTAGCAACTGCAGGGGCTCTTCCATGAATAGAATGGAACCCATAGGTGTTCATATAATATGGGAATCTACTTGAACAACCAATTCCTGAAACAAAAACAAACTCTTCTCTTTTCCGACCAAACGTGGGCATTTGTTTTTGGGTTTGTGCAAGAATTGCATAGTCACCACAGCCAGGACACCAACGGACTGCCTGATCTGATTCAAAATCTTTCTTTGTTAGTTGGGGTGTTTGGACTTCACTCATAATATTATCCTAATTCTTCTTTAACTCTTTCAACAATGGTGGCAGCACCTATTGGTCTACCTCTAACTAGATTTAATCCCTTAGCATCCACAAGATATTCTGATCGAATCAGCCTAAGTAGTTGCCCCATATTGATCTCTGGAATCAAAATATTCTTAAAATTAATTAAAATTTCTCCTAGATCTTTAGGGAGTGGCGAGATCCACCTTAAATGAACATGAGATACTTTTAAACCTTCTTCTTGAAGGGTCTCACTAGCAGACCTACATGCACCATATGTTCCTCCCCAACTTAAGATAAGTAGATCACCACTTTTCTGACCAAAAATTTCGGTCTTTGCAATATCATTTTGAATTCGATTCACTTTTTCTTGCCTCAGAACAACCATTTTATGATGATTCTCAGGGTCATAGCTTACGTGCCCAGTATTTTCTGCTGTTTCAATGCCACCTACTCTATGCTCTAGACCAGGAGTTCCAGGTATTGCCCAAGGCCTAGCTAATGTCTTATCATCCCTCATGTATGGTAGAAAATCTCCATCAGCATTCGGGCCACTCGCGAATTCAACCTCAAAATCTGTAAGTGTTTCCATTCCAGGAATACTCCATGGTTCTGAACCATTTGCTAGATATCCATCAGTTAATAACATTACAGGCGTCATATGTTTTATAGCTGCTTGACATGCTTCATATGCAGCATAAAAACAGTCACCAGGCGTAGCAGCTGCTATTACTGGCAATGGAGCTTCCCCATTACGACCATATAAAGCCTGATTTAAATCGGACTGCTCTGTCTTAGTTGGTAGGCCGGTGCTTGGGCCTCCTCTTTGTACATTTATTACCACCAATGGTAATTCTGTCATTATTGCAAGACCGATAGCTTCACCCTTCAATGCAATTCCAGGTCCTGAAGTTGTAGTTACAGCCAAGCTACCTGAGTAAGCAGCACCAATTGCAGATGTCACGCCAGCAATCTCATCTTCAGCCTGGAATGTCTTAACACCAAAATGCTTCCATGAGGACAGAGTATGGAGGATATCACTCGCAGGAGTTATTGGATAACTGCCAAGGAAAAGCTCTAAGCCGGATTTTTCGGACGCTGCTAATAATCCTAATGATGTTGCTAGATTGCCATTTATATTTCGATATGTTCCAGGAGGCAATGAAGCTTTTTCAACCTTAAATCTGGTGGTGAATATTTCCGTGGTATCTGCATAGTTATATCCGGCGTGCATTGATCTAGTATTTGCTTCAATAATTGCATCTTTACCCGCAAATTTTTTCTTTAACCAACTTTCGGTCGCATCGAGAGGTCGATCATACATATAAAAAAGTACCCCTAAGGCAAAGAAATTCTTGGTTCTGCCAACAAGCTTAGGTGAAAGATCTGTTCCCTCACAAGCGGCAGTTACTAATTTATTCATTTCAATAGGAATAACAGTGAAGTAATCATCTAGTGATCCATCTTCTACTGGATTGGATTCGTAACCTGCAAAATTTAAATTTTTCTTTGTAAATGCATCCGTGTTTATGATCATTGTGCCACCAGGGATAAGATCTTTTTGATGCACCTTCAGCGCTGCAGGATTCATCGCTACTAGAACATCCGGCTTATCCCCGGGTGTGTGAATATCTTTGGATGAAAACTTTAGCTGGAATGCACTTACACCTGCTAAAGACCCTGCTGGAGCTCTTATTTCTGCTGGGAAATCAGGCAACGTACTTAGGTCATTCCCCACTATGGCTGTAGTCTCCGTAAACCGCCCGCCTGTTAATTGCATACCATCACCGGAGTCTCCAGCAAAACGTATTACTGCTTCATCTATTGTTTTGAATGTTTTTC
>CAJVZI010000057.1 GCA_913020665.1 uncultured bacterium
GGAACCTCTTTGTAAATGCAGATGCAATTGAAGAATTAGAGATCGTTACAGGCGGCTATAATGCAGAATATGGCCAAGCTATGTCTGGAGTTGTTAATATCAAATTAAAAGAAGGTCGAGACAATTATGAAGGAAGTATGAAGTATTCTAGCGATAGACTAATGCCAGATCACTTCAATACGGATAGGATAGAATTCAATCTTGGTGGCCCTGACCTTTTTTTACAAACCTTACCAGATATAATGGGACTAGATCTACCAGGTCGTTTTTCTTTTTTCTTTAATGGATATGGAAAAATGTATGATGGAAATTTACCTGTAGCGTCAAAGCTGTACCCACATCGCTATTGGAATTCATCTCTGCTTAATGATAATACTGCTGATAATATCATGTCAAAATTGGCTGGTAGGGAGAATAACGATTGGCACTTGTTATATAAAATGACCTGGGAGATCTCTCCTAAGAAAAAGGCTTCTATATCATACGATGCATCAATGAATATTAACCAAGGCTTCTTTATGCCCAGAGCATTTTCATCCACCTATTTTCCTTATCGATATATGAATATTCTTGATAATTATAATACGATCACAAGAGATACTCGACTTATCAATATGAACTGGACCCACACTCTTTCAACTCGATCATTCTATGAAATAACTGTTGGCAGATTTACAACCATGGAACATAGTGCTGTGCAAGATCTGCATTGGACCGATTATCAACAACGGTTAGACCTAGAACCGATCAATTATAATCTTGATAACACAGACCTTGATGGGAATATTCATATTACTTATGGAGATGAGTTCTATGATACTGGCTTCGCACCAGAATGGTACGATCTCAGTAGTGAAAATACTCGTATGGATATGGATTGGACCATCCACACTCGATCAGGACATAAGCTTAAAACAGGATTTGAGCATACTATAACAGATATACAGGTTCTAGACATAGATGAACCTTGGAGTGGTTCATCGGGGTTTGGTGCGAACTATGACCACTATAATGCTAAAACTTATTTTGGAGCATTTTATTTACAAGATAGGATCATTTTTGAAGGAATGACCCTGAATATTGGCTTTCGTAATGATTATTGGATACCAGGAAGGTATGTTGAAGATGCAATTAATGATACATCAAGCATTATTATAACAGAAAAAGCAAGAGAGATCTTCCAAAAAGAAACTTTTGAGTTTCCCTGGTTTGGAGATCCATATAGAATGAAGGCAAGGCTTAGTCCACGTTTTGGTATCTCACACCCGATCACTGATAATGATGTGCTTTATTTTTATTATGGCCACTTTTCTCAGCTACCAACATTCCAATATGTATATGCTAAAATAAATTCAAGAGCACAATCGACTTATCAGGTATTTGGTAATCCCAATTTGAATCCTAAAACAACCGTGCAATATGAATTGGGTGTGAAACATCGTTTTAGCGAGGATCAAGTTTTAGAATTAAAAGCATACTGGAAAGATATGTTTGATTATGAGACCTCACAAACCATCAAACCATCTAATCCAAAATATGCACATCTAAGTTTCAATATGTATTTCAATGCAGATTATGCACGTTCCAGAGGCATAGAGGCAATACTAAAAAGTAGGCTTTTTACAAATTGGTACATCGATCTGAATTTTAATTATAGTATTGTTACTGGAAAGAGTTCATCTCCTCTAGACAATCTTCTTGTTCAGGCTGGTCAGTTATCTGAAAAGCCACTAGGTGAGAGCTACATGAGTTGGGACAGGCCCTTACACTTTTTTACTAATCTTTCTTATTCCCATCCAGATAATTGGGGCATATCCGCAAGAATCGAATATGAATCAGGGCGCCGATATACCCGGTCTATACAAGATACAATTATATATGTTGGTGAAAGAGCATATTATGAAGGGCCGAGAGAAGATGATCGACCATACGCTTATGTAAGTGAGATCCCTACCAAAAATATAGATCTAAAACTTTATAAAACTATAGAGTTAGGAAAAGTTCGATTAAAAACATATTTAGAAATAGAAAACGTGATGGATGAATTAATCCCTAGGCGTATCAATCCCTATACGGGTCGTGGATATGCTCCTGGAGAGATATATGGGTATTATTTAGCAAATAGCCCTAATCCGAACCTTGATCCCTCCCGAGATAGAAAACCACGTTCTATGGAGATAGGATTACAATTTATTTTCTAATGAAAAATATAGCGATATCAGCATTATTGATCATTTCATCTGCAAGTGCCCAAAACCTGTTTCCAATTCTGGGGGGTCAAAGAGCAGGTACATCTGTTTTTACTTTTCTTAATATAGGAGTAAGTGCAAGGGCTGTTGGCATGGGTGAGTCTGTGGTTGCATTGAATCAAGATGCTTCTAGTATATTTTATAACCCTGCGATCATTGCACAGCTAGAGAATACAGAGATATCTGTTTCTCAGATACAATGGCCTGCAGAGATCAACTATGACTATTTTAGTATAACCCATAGAATATTTGGTCGTAACTATATAGGTTTTAATGGGGGTATCTTACATATGGAACCTATGCTTGAAACAACCGAGTATCACCCAGAAGGAACTGGCAATTATTTTCGATTTCAAGATCGGTTCTTTGGAGTTACCTATGGTGCAAAAATGACAGATCGATTTAGTTTTGGTATGACCATTAAACATGTTGCTGAAGATATGGCTGGGCATCATATGAGTGCTTTCTTACTTGACATGGGGACGTTTTATTGGACGGGGTATAGGTCTCTACGTTTTTGTGCTTCATTATCTAATTTTGGTCAGCAGGTATCACCGGAAGGAACATACGAAAAAAGAATTTTAGATCAAAATTCAGGTTCTGAGATCACAGAAATAACAAATTTCGAAAAATTCTCACCTCCAACTCAATTTAGAGTAGGAGCTGCAATTGACCCTTTAGACTCTAATGGGCAAAAATTGGCCTTTTCTTTACAACTCAATCATCCTGTAGATAATGCAGAATATATCGTGACCGGGCTTGAATATTCTTACATGGAAATATTATTTGCAAGAGCTGGCCATAAATTCAATAAATATGAAGAAGATATTACTTTTGGTATTGGTTTCGTTATACCAGTTGGCCCTCTAATGATCAGGGCAGACTATGGTTATGCAAATTTTAATCATTTAACTGACCCTCAACGTTTTAGTATAGGTGTAACCTTGAAATGATCAGAGGTTACTACATTCAGTTAATCTTATTTTTATTTCTTTTTTCATGCACGGAGCGTTTTACAATACCTTCTGATATTGGCTCACAAGATTCTGGAGAATTCGGAGCAGGTGATACAGTTTTTCTTGAGATAAAACCCCTATGGAATAGCAGCTATGGTTTTAATCAACCGGAAGAGATCTCAGTAGCTCAAGATGGTCGTATTTTTGTAGCAGATAAAGGAAATAATTCAATAATAGTTTTAGACCAGGATGGTGATAGGCCAGTAGGGTTTGAGAGTTTAATATCTCTTAAAGATGAAGAAGCTAATTTTATATCACCAATAGACGTAGATATTGATAAGAAAATGAACGTCTTTTTTATCGATGGTTCACAAAAGATCTTTAACTGGAATCAGTATTGGAATGAGGTTGGTATAAATAAAATTTCGTTAAGTGCAACATTTGTGCATGCTGAGACTGGGGTGGACACTACCGCAAATTATGGAACAGATATCTGGTTCTCGCTTCTTAATGATATGGATTGGGGCATTTTGGAGCACGAAATGGCTACGGATCAGGTATTGATAGATTCCTTGATGCAGCCACACCTTTTCTATGATGGTAGGGATGAGATGAATGTCTATCTTGATACATATTATCAATCTGACTCAAGTCAATTTACAGGACTTACGGCCCCAGCTGATGATGAGAATATGATCTTTGTGACCGACAACTATGGAGGGCAGAATAATCAGTACCGCATTATCCAAGTTGATTTTAAGCGTTCGCTAATTCTGGAACTCAAAAGCGGAGACTTGGTCTGGGCCTATACGGGCCAATTTGGTGGAACTGTCAAAGGTTTTGGTACTGGTGCAGGCACTGTAAATCAGCCTTTAAGTATTGATGTGGACTATCAAGGGAATTTATATTACACTCAAGTAGGTAACTATTTTCCCGTTCACATGATCTACCCAAATCTATCTGGTGATTTTGCGGTCTATACATCTGGCTTCCAACCAGAGGCAGATGACATAATGGACCCATTATGGTTCACAAACGCATTGGATATAGCATTGGACAATAATAGGAACATGTATGTTGTTGATGATTCTAATAGAGATATCACTGTATTCAATTCATATGGAGATTATTTTAAGAAGGCAGGATATGGTCAAGACTCTCTACAATTAATGGTCGAACCATGCGCCGTAGCTGTAGATCAAAGAGGAATTCTTTATGTTTGTGATCGTGGAAATGGCTCTATATATCGATATCAGTTATCAAATAATTTAGATGAAGATATAAAACCAGAAGATTAATGATGCAGAACCTATTTAAAGCCATTCTTTTTTATAGTATTATGATCAGTCAATCTTCGAATGATGTTTATTATATCAGATATTTTGAAAGTGATCATAATTTTAAAGCGGATCTTTCTATGTTGTCTACTGATCGCAGAGGTAAAGCTCATCTAGCAGTCAGCTATGATGAATTTGATCATCCAGTTAAAATTGAAAGGGTTTCAGCATCTGGAGTTGTTCTAAAGCGTGAGATGTTAAAATATGATCGTAATGGAAGGTTATTAGAACGAGGAGAATACACTGAGAACTGGAAATACCTTAGTCTTATAGTATATGGTGAAGATGAGCCTTGGAGCAGAGAATACCGAACATGGCGTTACAAGGTAAATGAGCCGATGACATTTAATGATCAACAAACACATTTTACTATGGAAGAAGATGGAATACAAATTTCAAAAATAGTATTCCAAACGGTGGACGGGCAGAAATATGGACAGGTAGAGCTCGATTATGATTATTTAGGTAACCTCTATGAAGAACGATGGAGAGATCTTCCTTCAGCTAGAGTTATACGAAGGTTCAAATATAAATTCGAATATATATATAATTATATAGAACCTCATATGATTGTTCAGATATGGGAATTTGGCCATGATGGACAATTGATCTCTAATGTAGCAGTAGATATGGCCCCAGCAGACCAACTCTATAAAACCCCTCCTCCACGTTCTCATAATACTTTGGATGAAGCAGATATTATTGAGAGAGAGATCAAGGAGCGTAGGATCATGGTTCCACATGGTGGTATTATTCCACGTACAGAGTGGGATGTGGTCATTCTTGTTACTGGTGAAAGACTCTTGATTGATTTTGTAGACGTGTCAGATAATGGTGTCCAGTTTAGAATGGATCAAGAAAAGGATATTCTTACCCTCCCATTACATCGCGTACGCTCTTTGACCTCCCGTATGGGAGATGTAATTTATCCTAAACCAATTCATTTAAAGAGACAGTGAATAAACAAACAATACTACCGCTTTTCATTATAAGTATGATCTTCGGACAAGATTATCCTCCTCCCACAGACCTTATTACTGTTCCAACTGCCGGAACTTTAGTTAGAGGGAGCTTTTCTATGGATATGAGGATTCAGGATGAAGGCGGCATGGTTTTGGGTCTTAGTGCAGGCATTACAGATCGATTCCAATTTGGATTATCCTATGGGTCACCAAACCTAATTGGGGATGATAGTCTGATATGGTATCCTCGACCTGAAGCCAAACTTAAATATCTATTAATAGATGAAAAAATGTCTTTCCCTGGAATTGCATTTGGTATGAATACTCAAGGTTTGGGGCACTATTATTCTGAAGATACTCTTCAACGATATGATACGAAAGCACTTGGTGTTTATTTATCAGCTTCAAAGAATTGGCAATCTCCAATTGGCAATATGGGTCTCCACTCTGGCATTAATTATAGTTTTTTAGAGACAACAGACGGAGATGAAGATCCTAATCTATTTTTTGGAGTAGATCTAGAATTAAATCCTGAGTTCTCTATTTTAGTAGAGTATAATAGCGCTTTAAATGAAAATGACATGACTGCAAAGACCATGTCAATTAGCAGGGGAGGATATCTTAATGCGGCCTTACGCTGGTCATTTGTCGAGTCACTATATTTAGAACTTGATCTTAATAATCTCCTTTTTGATGATGAAAAGGTTGAATATTTTAAGCGTGAGATCAAGATAACCTACATTGAATATTTTTAATTTATCTGCAATGAAGAGTCTAAAAGTAATTACTCTTTTTATCATCTCTTTTTTAAATGCTGAATTAACACATTATGAAAGAGGAGTTCTGCTGTATGAGCAAAGGGCAAGTAAGGCAGAAGGCTTAAATGCAAATACAGAAATTATAGATCAGGCGATCAATGAGTTTCTTAAAGGGTATAAAACATCAGGAAGCGAATTGAGCTCTGGCATATATTTACTTCGTTGTTATTATTATAAAGGAAAATTTGTTGCAGAGGATGATCAAAAAAAGAAAGATTTCTTTAATCAAGGAAAAGCATTGGGAGAAAAGTTAATTGAACTTTATCCTGAGGCTGCTGGTGCTTATTACTGGTATTTGGTCAATTTGGGTAGTTGGGCAGAGGTTTACGGCATACTATCAGCTGCAAAAGAAGGTGTTGCCAATACTATGCGTGAATATTCAACTAAGATCATTGATATAGACCCCAACTATAGTGACGGAGGAGGATATTTTATGCTCGGAGCTGTACATTTAAAATCTCCTTACATTCCTTTTATATTGTCTTGGCCTAGTGATGATAAAGCACTTAATTATTTATCATTAGCCTATGAAACTGGTACTGCCACACCAAGCCAAACCGTTTATCTAGCTCGTGCATTGTATGCCAATGATAAAAAACAGGAAGCCATATCTATGTTAAGTATTCTTTTAGGGCAAAAGGTATCAGAATCAAATAAATTAGAAGATATTGAACAACATGATATTGCAGCGAACCTGTTGAAAGATTGGAAATGAGATATTTAATTACAATTATTTTGATTTATTCTACAATTTTATCTCAAGAAGTTGTGCCAGGGTATTGGAATAGCCTGTCTACACACGTAACAGTTGGAGTCCCTCTTCTAGATGATGAAACCCTCATAGGGGGAAGAATTCAACTAAAGGTTAGCTTTAATGATGGTAACTCATTCGATGATCTGGGTGAAAAAGCTATCATAGAAAAAGG
This sequence comes from uncultured bacterium, assembly GCA_913020665.1. Lineage (GTDB taxonomy): Bacteria > Fidelibacterota > Marinisomatia > Marinisomatales > UBA1611 > CACEUX01. Next base: position 7,249 of record CAJVZI010000057.1, read on the forward strand.
TGATATTGACGATTTGAAACAGGTCTCAGTTCCTGCAGATGTATTTGAGAATATGGCTGGTTTTCAAGAAGGTGTGAAAGCAAAATTTATTGCGCAGGTTTGGGATAGAGCGGGAAATAGTGTTACTGGATCAGTTAGCGATAGCGTGCTTACGGTTGATCAGATACTACCAGAGCTAATTACACTAGAAATAACCTCATCTAATGAGCTAGACCGTACAATGGCAATGCCTGGTGACTCAATTACATTTCAGATCAATACAAATGAATCAATTAACAAGCCTATCTTTAAGATCAATGAAGAAATATATGAAGGAGCTGCAGGATTAGATAGAAGTTGGATGTATATCTATCCATCAGATGAGGCTGATGATGGCATTATTGATTTTGAAATAAGTTATACTGACCTTGCTGGAAATCCTGGAGCACCTTTGACACAAGCTTCTGATGGTAAACCCATTATTCGAGATGCTACAGAGCCTGAGTTAAATGAAATTAGTTTATTTACCTCAAACCCTTATGATTCATCTTTGGCAATTAAAGCTGATACAGTTTTTTTAACTTTTAGGTCATCTGAAAAGATTCGTGATATTAATATACTGCTTAATTCATCTAAAGCTGCTTTCCTGAATGAAGATAGTCTCTTTTATACATTTTATCATATTTTTACTGAATCGGACTCCGAGGGTGTCATTCCATTACTTATTGATTATAAAGATATGGCAGGAAACGTAGGCGAGACGATTGATGAGACCAGCGATGATAGTGAGATAACATTGGACATGAATCCTCCAGCAGAGTTCACGGTGGAAATGGTCGGCTCTTTACAGGGAGAAATAATTAGTGAGTCAAATGAAGATAAAGAATCTGGAAATAATAAATCAAAAAAGAAAAAGAAAGAGGAACTTGGGCTTATCCCCCTCGTACTTTTATCATTTACTAGCCTTACTATTTTAATTGTTTGGATATCCTGGTTTAAAATTTTTAGTAAAGCAGGACAGGCTGGATGGAAGGCACTAGTCCCATTTTTTAACATATTTATCTATACTAAGATTGTAAATAAGCCAATTTGGTGGTTTATTATTTATTTAATTATTCCTATTGGACATATTTTATCTGCGTTTGAGGTTTCTAAATTTTTTGGTAAAAATATAGTTTTTTCTATTGGATTGATTTTTTTACCTATAATCTTTTATCCGCTGCTGGCTTTTGGAAAAGCAGAGTTTATTAATGAATAAATATTTGAATTTCCCCTTCCTATATTACTTTAATGTATTAAAAATTAATTCCTAGGTAATATTTTTTAAAAAGAAAAACCAATAAATGAAATATATTGTTACAGGTGGTGCTGGTTTTATAGGTAGTAATTTAGTTGACAGATTATTAGCAGATGGTCACGAAGTAGTGATTATTGATAATCTTGAAAATAGTGAGTCACGTAAAAGGGTTGAATCCAAGGGATTTTCAAACTGGAAAAATAACAATCCGAACTTTGTGAATGAGGATGTAGCAACAATGACTGATTTTTCTGTGCTATATGGTGCGCATGGAATATTTCATTTAGCGGCATTGCCACGAGTACAGCCATCAATTGACAATCCGTTGAAATATCATTCAGTAAATGTAAACGGAACGCTTAATATGCTTGTCGCATGTAAGGAAATGGGAATAAAACGATTTGTGTTTTCTTCATCTTCTGCTGTATATGGTAATGTAAAAACTCTTCCTGTTAATGAAAACTCAGATTTAAACCCTGTAAGTCCATACGGGCTACATAAAGTAATAGGAGAGCAATATTGTAAACTTTTTGAAAAAGTTTACGATATAGAAACATTCTCATTGCGATATTTTAATGTATTTGGACTAGGGCAGCCATTATTAGGACAATATTCACTTGTAATAGGGAAATTTTCTAATCAATTATTAAATGATTTACCATTAACAATCAATGGAGACGGGAATCAGCGAAGAGACTTTATTTATGTTGGAGATGTAGTTGATGCTAATATTGCATGTATGACTATAGATCATAGTGGAGATAATATTATAAATATTGGTTCAGGCTTTAATATATCTGTTAATGAGATAGCAGATATGTTAAGTAAAACTGCCCCGAGAATAAATAACCCTCCAGTAGTTGAACCCCGTGAGGCACTAGCTGATATAAAAATAGCTACTAATTTTTTGAATTGGGAGCCTACAGTAAAACTAAGTGATTGGATTGAAAATTATAAAAAATTATTAGGCATATAGGTTTAATAAAAAAAATAATTTTAAAAAAATGAATAATTATATGAATAAAAAGATTCTTGTGACAGGAGGAGCCGGGTTTATTGGGTCGCATTTATGCGAGAAGCTTTTGTCTCAAGGGCATGAAGTAATTTGTGTTGATAATTATTTTACAGGTTCAAAGAGTAATGTTAAAAATCTAATTGATGATTCAAAATTTGAATTAATTCGCCATGATATAACATTTCCACTGTATCTTGAAGTTGATCAGATATATAATTTGGCTTGCCCTGCTTCACCAACACATTATCAGTATGATCCGGTTCAAACAATTAAAACTTCTGTACATGGAGCGATAAATATGCTCGGACTTGCGAAGCGATTAGGCATTAGAATATTTCAAGCTTCAACATCAGAGGTGTATGGAGATCCTGAAATACACCCGCAACCTGAAGAGTAT
>CAJVZI010000058.1 GCA_913020665.1 uncultured bacterium
CAAGAGATGTATTAGAGGCAGGTAAAAAATGAATTTCTGGACCAAATGATCGGATAAGATCCAAAAATTGATCATAGTCTTTACAGGCTATTTCAAAATCTGGGGTATTGGAATAATTAAGTTCGGAAGATTGAAAATCAATAGTAGCTTGATTGATGAAAGCATCTCGAGGATGTTTCAATAATATACGCCGGACTTGTGTTACCATATCCTGGCACCCAAATCGCATCATATACTAATCCAAAGAACCTTCTACGCATGTAGTTTGGAAACCACCGCGAACATTATATAAAGTGGTTATCATTAATTTGTCAGTTTCTAATGTTGAACAAAGATCAGTGTAAATACGCTTGGTTGCTGCCTCTTGATATATTCCTACATTTCTAAAGCTTACAAAATAATATTTAAGAGATTTCAATTCTACACATTTTCCCCCTGTGGGAAAATATTCGATCTTAACATAGGCTATATCAGGCAGTCCGCTAAATGGGCAAACAGCACTGAATTCATCTGTCTCGGTCTTTATATATTGTTTTGGGCTATCAAAATCAAAAATCTCCAATAGACTTGAATCGATATGAGATTCATCTAAAAAATCAAATGATCTTCCTTCTGATCTTGCCATTTTATTCTCCTTTATAAATGCAGCCGGTAGACTCGGTCTCTTTGATCTCTATCTGTTTTAGTCCTTTAAGATTTGGGCTAAGCTGTTTCCATATCCATCGACATAAATTCTCGCTTGAAGGGTCTTCAAGTCCTTTTATGTCATTCAAATATGCATGATCTATGATTTCATGAATTGGCCTGAATGCAGAATCAATATCAGCAAAGTCCATTACAAACCCAGTAGCTTGATCAATCTCACCTTCGACCGTTACTGTGATCTTAAAAGAATGGCCATGAACCTTTTTACATGGATGATCATCAGGGAGTTTGGGTAGAGAGCGAGCAGCCTCAATTGCAAATGTTTTATATACTTCCATACTCAAATTTAGGGAATACCCAGTATCTTGTGGGTTTGAAGACTAAGCTTCCATTTTGGATGATCCAAAACAAATTTTTCAGATCTTTTGATGTTTTCTGTTTGGTTAATACCGTCCATGGGTTGAATATAAAAATGGTCAAACTTTAGTTTTTCATGTACTCTTGGATTCATTCCACATTGAGGATATACAACTTTTAATTCATTTCCATTTTTTAAAATAAGATCGGCATTTGCCTTTGGGCTTACACAGATCCAATCGATTCCATCAGGTGGAATCATCGTTCCATTTGTCTCCAATCCTATCTCAAAGCCTGCTTTATGGATCGCTTTTATTAGAGCTTCGTCCATCTGCAATAATGGCTCTCCTCCAGTACAAACAACATAAGGCTCAGATAGAACATTTCCTTTCCACTGACTGTTAATAATATTAATTATTTCTTTTACTGAAAATTTTCCACCATTAATGCCATTCGTACCAACAAAATCAGTATCGCACCAATCGCAGATAGCTCCACTACGGTCTTTTTCATGACCAGTCCATAGATTACAGCCAGAGAATCGAATAAATACTGCTGGGCGACCTGTATGATATCCCTCTCCTTGAAGAGTATAATAGATTTCTTTTACTGAATACTTCATTGATTTGAATAATTTAACGGATCAGTTATCCCGGTTTCCTTAAATCCTTTTAGCCTTAAATAGCAAGCATCACAAAGACCACAAGGGTTCCCTTCTTGATCTGGATCATAACAACTAGATGTTAAACTATAATCAACACCAAGATCTAACCCAACTTTTATGATCTCTGATTTTGTCATATCAATAAGAGGTGTGTGAATTTTAAATGAAGAGCCAGAAACGCCTGCTTTGGTTGCAAGGTTTGCTGTTTTTTCAAATGATGAAATATATTCTGGCCTACAGTCTGGATATCCGCTGTAATCTAAAGCATTTACTCCAATGAAAATATCAAATGACCCAAGCACCTCTGCCCAAGCCAATGCTAAAGATAGAAAAACAGTGTTCCTTGCAGGTACATAAGTAACAGGTATCTCATCCATATCAGAGAGATCTCTTTTCTTTGGCACATCGATCTGATCAGTAAGAGCTGAACCTCCAAATTGAGCAAGGTCTATATCTATAATACTGTGATCATGAATATTAAAAAAATCAATGATCATTCTTGCTGAATTCAATTCGTGATCATGTCGCTGTCCATAGTTGAGCGTCAAGGCATACAGATCAAAATTTTGTTCTCTTGCTATAGCTAAACAAGTTGTGGAATCAAGTCCGCCGGAAACAAGGACAACTGCTTTCATTTTCATAAAAAATTAAATTATTTAAAATTTAGTTCAAGTTTTAATGGGTCAATCTGTAACTAAAAATACGGCGTTACCAAATAATACCTTACTATTATACCAAAATGAGCGGAACAGAGGATTATCTGCCATGTATATGATCCGTCCTTTTCTTGATTCATGGACACCAAAGATCAAATTATTATTTATTTTTTTCTTTATACGGTGTCCCATAAATCCAGATATATGGGAAGCAGAATTTCTTAATATTCCCACATTCCAACCTTTTGGCAAAAGAGGATATAGCTTTTTTTCAAGTTTTAGACTAAAGTAATGGCTATCATAGCCAAAGGCTAAAGGATGTGTATTATCCATATCAAGTTTTATAATATTTCCATACATCGTATCTATAAGTTTCTTACGTTTTCGATCTACAAATTTTTTATCTCGTTCTTTTAATTTTTCTTTTTCCAATAGTTTTTTGGCTTCCTTTTTTGCGCTCTCAGATTCATATTTAACTAAACCATAGCCCTTTTGGTCAATGAATTTTTCCATAGCTGAACCTATTACTATCAAACGTCCACCACTGTTGATCCATTTTAATAGCTTTGGGGGGGGAGATGATTTTATGAGCAACGATGCTCCAGTTTCTTTTTTTATCTGTGCAGTTGGCAGAACCTCTGTTTTTAAAAAACCATAGCTACCATTTGGCATTATCAACACATCAATATCATTTAATGGAAGAGATTTGAAATCAGACGTGTTAAATACTGATAATGGAAAGTCTATCTGTTGTTCAAAAAAATGCCAGATCTCACCAAAATTACTACTGGAGATACCATCTCCAGCTAGAACACCTACTCTGGGTTTTTTTATTACATTAAAATTTGAAGAGCCAAGATCGATCCCTTTGCTGGATGCACCACTTGAAATTGAATATATATCAGGTTGATGTGCTAATGCAGCGTTTTGTATGATCGTATGCATTTTGCTACCTAAATGTTCATTGCCTCTTGGGGAAATAAATAATGTTCCAGGTTGGTAATTTATTCCATTATTTGAAAAAGATTTTTCAGCGACCCTAACGGTTACGTTATTGTTTAATATATCCGCTAGAAACTTTAATCCATTGATTGTACCCCATTTTGCTAAGTAACCATAAGGATCTTCTTTGAGATCAAAGTTCTTATTTGCCGTGTTTATTTGATGCTCTATATCTATATCTAAAGTGGCCTCAGTTGCGAAAGCTTCTAAACCATAAATATATGGTAATGACCATGCAGTTATGTCATAGGTCAAAGAATCAGAAACATGTGTTTTCGGCTCAAAAAGTACATTTGCTAATACGCCAAGATCTTGTTGGGTAGTAATGCACAGATCTTTATCTGCTACATCGATATTTTCAATGGTCCCATTCATATAATTAAAAACTTTTACATTTGATCTAGGTGAGGATACAGTACCATATTCGATACCATTTAATTTTAATAGATGCTTAAGGGCGATGATCTTGTCGCTATTATTTCTATGAGGAATTATAAAGGATCTATATTTACTTGTAGGAACAGAAAAAGGCTCTTTAAAAAATGCGTTAAACTCTTTTAGTACCCTATCAACATTTTGATATGTTGCCTCTATGGTAGAAAGACCAGTCAAATAATGATGCTCCAATCTTTCTTTTAAGGTAAGTGTATCACCTGCTGATGTTTTCACGGCAACCCCGCCAGCACCGCTTCCACCTTTTTCGTATGTCATTCCTAATGCCCCATTAAAAATAGGATAGGTATCGCCAAACCCAGGGTAAAGAAGGTCAAATTCCTCATTTCTAAAATAAAGAAGTTTATTTTCATCAAAATATTTAGCATTATTATTTCCAATGATCTGCTGAAATTCGCGTTGCCATGGAGTGATCAGTTTATGGTAAGGCTCGACTGCAGGAGCAAAGTAATAAGGTTCGTTATAGGATTGCTCATGATAATCTACGTGGACATGAGGCATCCATTTTTTATATAGGATCGTTCTTTCTTGAGATTCTTTTTGACTTTGCCAGCACCAATCTCTGTTCAGGTCATGATAATAATGGTTTGTTCTTCCCCCGGGCCATGGTTCCCTATGACCACGAGTACTTGCATTAATATTGGGTATTACATTTCCTGCCATCCTATAAAAATTTGAATAACGATCTCTTCCATCAGGATTCATACATGGATCTATGATCACGATCACTTTTTCTAACCATTTCATTTGTTTAGTATTTGTGGTGTCTGCAAAAGAATGTAGCGTCTTCAAGGCAGCTTCCATTGAACTGGATTCATTCCCATGCACGGAGTAGCTAAGCCATACCACTGCGAGATCACTTCCTGTATTTCCATCCTTATTTAGACCTGATGATGTCAGGTGTTGGGCCCTGATCTGTTCAAACGAGTCATCATTTTTTGGATGTTTTATTATAGACGCTATGAGAGGTCGACCTTCATATGTTTCACCATATTTGACCATATCAATATGGCGAGATATATCTGATACATGTTTAAAATAGGAAACGGCATCATGATGAAAAGTAAACTTATCGCCAAGATCATAGCCTAAAAAATCTTTGGGTGTTTGTAATGAAGATCCAAAGAGAATAGATAATTGGATCATAAACAATATTTTTTTGAAAAATTGTTTTCTCATGTTAATGTCCCTAAATATAATACGTACGATTTAAAGATAAAGTGCTTTTGCCTTGATTAGAATCTAACAGATAGAGAGTGAGTTATCAAAAATATGTTAGATATTTAATGAAAAACTATGATACTTATAGATAATTTGACCCACCATAATGGAGCATAGATGAGTTATTCAAGAGATATATCCCAGCCGATCTTTGACCGAGCATTAAATGTTCTTGTCAAAGGTGTCAGTTCAAACTTTCGTTTTTTAGGTGAAAAAGAAACACCTGTGATCGTAAAAGGTAAAGGTGCCCATGTATGGGATGCTGATGATAATGCATTCATAGATTATCGATTAGGTTGGGGGCCTATTATTCTAGGCCATGCGGATGATAGGGTCAATCATGCAGTAGCGGAACATTTAGAAAATGGAACAACATTTGCCGCGACCAGTGAATTAGAAGTTATTGTTGCAGAAAAACTGGTTAAAATGATTCCAGGAATGGAAAAGCTTCGATTTACGAATACAGGTACAGAGGCTACAATGCATGCTCTTCGCACAGCAAGAGGCTATACCAATAAAGAGAAGTTTATCAAATTTGAAGGGCAATACCATGGCGCCCATGACTATGTATTATTTAGTACTGCATCATCACCTATATCGGCCATGGGAGCCCGTACATCTCCAATACCCGTTCAAGTTGGTTCAGGTATTCCAGATAAAATACGAGATTATGTCTTTTGTTTACCATTCAATGATTTTGATGCGATTGAGCAATGTGTTAAAGATCATCATGGTGAGGTTGCAGCAGTCCTGGTGGAACCTTGCCTAGGCAATATTGCAGGTATCGAGCCAAAAGATGGATTTTTAGATCATTTAAGATCTTTATGCAGTGATCATAATATTGTACTGATTTTTGATGAAGTTAAAACAGGTTTTCGTTTATCTAATGGAGGCGCCAGAGATACATACGGCGTGATCCCTGATATATCTACATATGCTAAAAGTTTAGGAAACGGATTACCAGTAGCAGCTTTCGGAGGGAAAGCTCAAATAATGGATGTGATCGGTGGGGGTAGTGTAACCCATGCAGGTACTTTTGGAGCTAATGGAGTTAGTATGGCAGCAGCCAATGCTGTGATCGATATACTAAATGAGACTCCTGTTTTAAAAGAACTTGCTAATAGAGGTCTAAAATTAAAAAATGGACTTGATCAGATCCTTACGGATGCAGATCTTCCTCATCAAATGTGTGGTCACCCAAATATTCAAGGATTTTTAATTACAGAAAAGGAAGTGCATGAAGTACGTGATCTTGCACATAGTGATGATGTTTTATATGAGGAGATCATGAATAATATGTATGACCGTGGTATTTGGGTTGAAAGTGACCCAAGAGAACCATGGTTCTTATGTGAAGCACATACCGATGATATCATTGATAAAACATTGAATATTTTCCAAGAATCTGTTAAGGCTGCAGTCAAATAGAGCCATGAGGTCTGAAGTATACTGGACGGACCAGTATTCACCAGGGAATGGATTACAAGTATCACCAGGAATCCCTGATAAGATAGATGTGGCAATCGTTGGAAGTGGGTATACTGGCCTTGCTGCTGCACGCGTTCTAGCCAATGCAAACATTTCAGTTGCTGTTCTTGATAAGCATACTATAGGTTGGGGTGCAAGTTCAAGGAATGGGGGAATGGCAACCCCTGGTCTAAAGCAGGATATTTATAAAATATATAAAAAATATGGAATAGAATATGCTCGTGAATTTTGGAAAGCATCTGTAGATGCAATTGATCTTTTAGAAAATATTATTGAAGAAGATCAGATAGAATGTGATTGGTCTCGTAATGGACATATTGCACTAGCATGTAAACAATCCCATTATAATAAATTCCCTGAGTATTCTGATTGGATCAAACGGGAATTAGGGCATGACAAAACGATCGTACCTAAAGAAGATATAAAAACAGAGATTGGGTCTGAATTTTATTTTGGTGGATTATCAGATGAGATCAGTGCAGGATTACAACCTTCTAAATTTTTAAATGGCTTAGCAAGGTCAGTTTCTGAACTTGGGGTGTATCTTTGTGAGGGGTGTAGTGTAGAATCAATTATATCAAGTGGGTCAAGCTATGAGGTCGTCACAACTCTTGGTTCTATCAAGGCGAAAGATGTGATCATTGCTACAAATGGCTATACGGATACGCTAGTTCCAGAATTGAAACCGAAGATATTTCCAGTTGGTAGTTATATCATTGTCTCTGAACCGCTCTCTAAAGATCTTCAGGAAAAATTGAGCCCCAAAGGGCGTATGTTCTATGATTCAAAATGGTTCATTAATTATTTTAGACTTACTCCAGATGGACGTATGCTATGGGGCGGGCGCAATGACCTAAGTACTGATCTTGACCTTAATGAAAGCGCCAGGATATTATCAAAGCAGGTTAGAAAGGTCTTCCCTGAACTAGAGGGCGTGAAATTCACTCATACCTGGACAGGGAAATTAGGGATAACATTTGACCTCATGCCTCACATAGGCCAGGTAAATGGGATACATTACGCTTTTGGATATGGAGGTCATGGATTATCGATCGCAACCTACCTTGGTACTGAAATGGGACTACTGCTATCAGGTCAAAAACAACGAAGTCCATTTCAGGAAATATCTCATCAAACAATGTTCTTTTATCGTAGAGACCCATGGTTCCTTCCTTTTGCTGCACAATACTATCGATTCTTAGATTGGATATCTTGAGACCATGTATCCTCTAGCGACCATCGATTATGCAATAATCTTTATATATCTCTCTGGGATGATTGGGGTAGGTCTGTGGTTTGCAAAAAAACATTCAGATTTTGATGATTTTTTTCTGGCTGGAAGGTCTCTTACGACACCACTCTTGATCACAACTCTCATTTCTACTTATTATGGTATCGATGTTCTGTTTGGCGATACCCAACTTGCTTTTACTGATGGAGTTGTGGCATGGTTTGGATATGCTCGTCCAACATATGCCTTCTTTTTGATCGCTGCATTGTTACTCTCTAAAAGGTTGCGAGAAGAAAACTTTAAAAGCTTACCAGATATTTTAGATTCTTATTATGGAAGAAAGACGCGTTATGTTGGAGCCATTACATCTTTTATCTATTCTTTACCTGCACTATCACTTTATGGATTTGGAATGCTTGGCGATGTGATCCTTGGATGGGATCCTATTACTGGCATGTTGGTTTTAGGGGGGATCGCTCTTATATATACTCTTACTGGTGGATTTTGGGCTGTTGCCCTTACAGATTCAATTCAATTTGTTATGATGTGCTTGGTCATTGCTTTTGCATTCCCATTTGCCATGGACTTTGTTGGTGGATTTAATTCTATGATGGATGTCCTTCCCCAAAGTTATTTTGATACCATGGGTGATCTAGATATTTTTCTAATTATTATTTATGCTTCTACTGGCTTATCTGTTTTGGTAGAGCCAACATTTTATCAAAGAATATTTGCTGCCAGATCTTACAAAAATGTTCGTAATGCCTTATTGATCGGAATCTTCATATGGGGATCATATGATTGGCTTATAACCATATTAGCTATGTCCGCAAAAGCTGGGGTGGTTAAAGGACTTTTACCTCCTGATGTTGCTCCTGATGCTGCACTTCTAACCGTAGTTGTAGCTGCACTTCCAGCTGGTTTGGTGGGTTTATTTTTAGCAGGGGTCCTATCTACAGAGATGTCTACTTTAGATTCATATTGTCTTGTTGCTGGGGGTAATGCTGCCTATGATATCTATAAGCCTGCACTAAAGCCAAAAGCGACGGATGATGAATTGATACGTACGACCCGATACGGCATTCTTTTATCATGGGTACTTGGTTTTGGAATGGCAACAGCCTTTGATCAAATGCTGGGCCTTTGGGTATTTTTAGCATCCATATTGATCTCCAGCACATTGATACCAATTTTATTAGGCCTATATGTTAAAGATTTCAGAACACCACTTGCAGGTTTCATTAGTTCAGGTGCAGGGTTACTGTCTACGGTTATGCTAAATATTTATATCATGACCACGGGGACGTTCGATATAGAGGAAGAAACCTATATTGTACAATGGTTTGGCATAGACTTTTTACAGGAATTTGTTATGTATATTACAGTACCAATTTCTTTCATAGGATTTTTTTTAGGGTACGTATTAGATAAAAGGATAAGGCCTTGAGTTATTGGGAAATATTTTCTTGGATCACCGTAGTCTTTCTTGGGATTGGTTCTATAACTGTATTTTTATTATTTATAAAGGATATCAGACACATCCTTAAAAAATTTAAAAAGGAGCAGGAATGATATTTAAGAATTTTATTGATAATCAATGGTTTGATGCACGGTCTGGAAAAACATTTGAGGTCTTAAATCCTTTCACAGAAGAAGTGATCGCAAATGTTCCTGCAAGTGATGAACAAGATATAAATAATGCTGTGAAAGTAGCAAAGAACTCATTTCATGAATGGAGTGAGTTAACTGCAGGTGAGCGCCGCGATCATTTGCGAGCTTTAGCAAATAATTCAAGAGAACATGCCGAATCGATCGCGGAGACGATCTCATCAGAAATGGGTAAACCATATAAAGATGCATTAACAGAACTAGATGATCTAGCTGAGTATCTTGAATATTATAGTGAACTTGCTCGTGACCAAGTTGGAAGGATCGTTGCGCCTGTAGATCAGAGATCAATGTCCTTGGTTCGATATGAGCCTTATGGTGTGGTAGGATGTATCATTCCATGGAACTATCCTTTATCACTGATGGGTTGGAAACTTGCACCAGCATTAGCGGCAGGGAATACTATTATAATGAAACCTAGTGAGGTCACTTCTCTTTCTATTCTACATTGGGCAGAACTTGCAGGGGGAGCGATGCCATCTGGTGTAATGAATGTGGTTACAGGCCTTGG
>CAJVZI010000059.1 GCA_913020665.1 uncultured bacterium
GTAGTGGTATTGTAACTGATTGGAGTCCCTGTAGCACCTAAATTTCTCCGTGAAAACTCCACTCCATTTAGATAAGCAATATATCCATCATCGTAATCAATATGGAATAAAGCTTTACTAATAATAGTAGGGTCTCCAATAGTAAAACCTTTTCTAACGTATACGGAAGTAGTTTGTTCTATTTCGGTATTATCATCATAATCCCCATAACCAAATCCACTGCTACCAGTTGGCCAAAAACTAAGATCTGTTTCTGGTGACTCCCAGTCTGAAATAGGTTCACTATTACCAACCCAATAGGACCAGACATCACCCCAATCAATAACTGCGTCCCATTGCACTACAATATCATCCCTGTTTTTTTCCGAGGCAAATAATACTAAGTAATCATAGGGATTTATGATGGTAGGAGGGAAGACCCATTTTTGTAAGTCATTTGGGTCATCTGTAATTCCATATCCAAAAAGATTTTTAGGTTCTGATGTGTTATTGTAGATCTCTATCCAATCAGGTGTTTCTCCATCTTCATCGTACAATATATCACCATTGCTGGATACAATTTCATTTAGCTGGATTTCTTGTCCAGTAATTATTGCATAATAGATTATAAATAAAACAAATATCTTCTTCATTAGATATAAAATATACTTAGAAGTTCATTAAACATAAAAAGAAAGAGAATGGTAAAACCCAATATAAATACGTAGTTTAAAATACTACTAATATAAAGCACCAAATAAATATCTTATGTCTAATCTTGTTATTTTCAGTTTTATTTTAATGACCGCTGGGGTTGCTTATTCCACGTACATGATTGTCTCTGGAATGAAAAAATCAAAAAGTGCTACGGAAGAATATTTTACTGGAGGGAGAGCGCTATCTTGGCCTATAGTTGCAGGATCTTTGATACTCACAAATATTTCTACAGAACAGTTAGTGGGGTTAAATGGAGATGTCTTTGGCGACAAAGCACTTGTGGGAGTTGCTTGGGAAGCTCTAGCTGCGTTTGCAATGATAGCAACAGCATTGATCTTCCTTCCTCAATATCTTGCAAGTGGATTCACCACCACTCCTGCATTTTTAGAAAAAAGGTTTGATAAAACAACCCGGTCCATGGTTTCAGGATTATTTTTATTCGGTTATGTGACCGTTCTCTTACCAGTGGTGCTATATACAGGTTCACTTGCACTGAAAGGCATGTTTGACCTTGACTTTCCAATTTGGATGATCGCTGCTACTATTGGTGTACTGGGTAGTTCTTATGCTATTTTTGGTGGATTGAAATCAGTTGCTGTAAGCGACACATTGAATGGTATAGGATTATTGATCGGTGGTCTGGCGATACCTGCTCTAGCACTTGCTAAACTTGGTGATGGGTCATTTATGGATGGCCTTTCAACTTTATTCAATTCAAAGCCTGAGTATCTTGCGGTATTGACCCAAACAAATATAGATGAAAAAGTTGTAACGGTTCCCTGGCCCACTTTATTGACTGGGATGATGTTCATCCAGGTCTTTTACTGGTCAACGAACCAGGTGATCGTGCAACGTGCCATGGCTGCAAGAAGTTTGGCAGAAGGGCAGAAAGGTGTTCTGTTTGCTTCGGCAATGAAATTAGTAGGACCAGTGATGCTCTGCCTACCAGGAATTATTGCACTTCATATGACAGATGTATTAGATATTTCAAAACAAGATCAGGTCTATGGTGCTGTTGTGCGTCATGTTTTACCTAATTGGTCAATTGGATTATTTGCTGCTGTACTTTTGGGTTCAATTCTAAGCTCATTCAATAGTGCATTGAATAGCGCATCTACACTCTTCAGTTTGCAATTTTATAAAGGTTATTTAAATACGCAGGCCACAGATGAAGAGATCGTGCATACTGGAAAACGTTTTGGTATGATCCTTGCGGTAGCATCCATTATTATTGCTCCCTTACTCGCGCAGATGACATCAATATTTACATATCTACAAAAAGTGAATGGTCTTTATAGTGTGCCGATCATAGGGATCTTCATGCTGGGCATTGCTACGAAACATGTACCTGCTATTGCTGCAAAAGTTGGTATGATAGTTGGTATGGTCGCCTATGCATTTTTCACATTTGTGAATATCAAGAATGTGCCAACATTTTTTGCCAATGGTGATGGCGATCTTCATTGGCTTCACGGATATTTTATTAGTTTTGTTTTATCAGTAGGTGTAATGCTTTTCATAGGTCATCAAAGGCCTAAGAGTGAAGCAGAAATAGCAGCTAGCGACCAAAGAGATCCTGCCCCGGTTGACATGACCCCTTGGAAGCATGCTAAGAATGCATCTTATGCAATTATGGCCACAACAGTAGGGATATATCTTTTACTTACAATGGCATCAAGTTAATTAGTAATAATAAGGAGTTCAGATAATGAAAAGAATGATATTAATTATTGGATCAATGCTACCGATCTTATCGTTTGGGCAATTGATCGATGGTTTTAATGCTGTTCCAGACACAAGCTATTGGGACTATGAGATCTCTGCAAGCGCAGATAGTACTCTTAGTTTCGTTAGTGCGAGCTATGTTACAGACCCGTTAGCAGAAGGAAGTCATGCTCTGCAATTAGACTATAGCGCACATAATATTGAAGGCTGGGGAGGATATGCAAAAATTTACCATATGCACCCTGAGGTTGCCAATGGCGGTACTTATGATTGGTCTGGCTATGATTCACTATCTCTAAGCTATTACGTTTCAGCAGCCCAATCGGGAACAAACAATGTTGAGTTCAGGTTAAATCTGAGTGATTATTCAGGTGTGTCTGATGATACATATACTGGTCTTGGAGAATATTATTATTCATTTCACAATGTATTGAGCTCTGCGCCAGGCTGGAATACGATCACAATGCCACTTGTTCGAAATGATTCTTGGGATGGCGGAGGTTGGAATTTAACTGGATGGGCAGGAGACTCTGATGATGGAGAGCTAGATGTCCATGCTATTGGAGGTTTTCACTTTGAATTCTCAATTGCTGGTAGCGGTGAGGGTGATCATACTACAGGAACAGTAATTCTTGATAATATGACCCTGACCGGGTACCAAGGGATGGATCTTGTTATCTTTAATGGACTTAATACACCTCCAGCTTGGGAACTATTTTCATGGAGTGGCGCACAACTCTATGTTACAGAAGGTGGAGGATTCGATGAGGGTACAAATGCGCTTACATTCGTACAAGGAGATACATGGTCTGGAGCTGGATTTAACATGGATCCAGTAGTTGATCTTTCAGGTGGTGGAGAATGGCACACTGATTCAATTTCGTTTCACATGCATTCAGAAGAAAGCGCTCCTACTCTTAGGCTACAGTTTGAAGATGGAACAGATAAAGTTGGGTTGAACTTCGATCCAGAAGCAGACGGTGGCTGGCATCATTACCAATTTGCATTAGCAGATTTTTCCTACTTTGATGGTTCGACTTCTTTTGATACCAGTGCCATCACTGTCTTCCAGGTCATGGGTGAAGGAAATGGGTCTTCAGGTAGGACCTTCCACTTTGATAATGTCTGGACAGGTCATCCTGACTTTGATGTGATCGCGCCAGACGCCCCTCAAAATATTGGTGCTGTCCCAGCGAATTATTACAATCTTGTCACTTGGGCAGATGTGGGAGGTGAAAGTGATGAGCTGTATCATGTTTATTGCAGTCCTGAACCTATCTCTGATATCAATGATGGGGTTGTTGAACTTGTTGCATCTAATGTCTTAGAGGGCTCTCAAGCCGCAGTTCATTATCTCTATGCACCATTAGAAGATGCACCTGTTTCATATTATTATGCTGTTGTATGTGTTGACGCTGCTGGCAATGAAAGTGAATTAGGTGTCTCATCAAGCTCTATTACAAATACTGCCCAAGGCATCCCTACCATATCTCTGGATGTACCAGCAAACTTTACTGCTGATGGAGACCTGAGTGAGTGGGAAGATGTAATGCCATTTGTTATCAATCCAACCACGGGGCATGTAGCAGTTGGTAGTGTTGATAATGATGACGATCTAACTGGTACAGTCTATTTAGCAATAGATGATGATTATCTATATTTTGCAGCTGATGTTATCGATGACTCTTACTATCATGGTGAGGGCGATTGGTGGAATCAGGATGTCCTGCAACTTTTCTTAGGTTTATATGATTGGAGAGGACCAAAGCATACAGGTATAAGTAGAGGCGATGAGCCTGACTATATTCTTTATGCAAATGAAGAAGGACTTCATCTGGATGTCTCTAATGGTGGCATGCTTTCAGCACCCGGTACTGATGATTACTATTTTGAAGGATTTGATCCAGACTATGTAACTGAGGGTAGAATATCCTTAGATTCCATTGCAGCAGCAAATAATGATACTAGATTTTATCCTGAGAATGGTATGCGTATTCCTATCGATATATATTTTCACGATAATGATAACGGTACCTGGGAAGGGAATGTTGGTTTTTCACATCTTGCGACAGACCAACAGTGGAATAATCCTCGTGAATGGGCATATACATGGATTGGTAACCAATCAACTGTAGCAGGAATAGATGATAATAATCTAATAGCTGAAGATTTCATCCTCTATCCAAACTACCCCAACCCTTTCAACCCAGTCACAAATATTAAGTTCTCGTTGCCAGAGGACCAATTTGTTAAAATAAATATTTTTAATATGAAAGGACAATTGGTTAATAAACTGGTCAATGAAAAAAGGCCTGCAGGAGTTCACACCGTACATTGGAATGCAGAAACTGCAGCTTCAGGTGTTTACCTATATCAATTGCAAGTTGGTGATAGGTCGATCACTCAAAAAATGGTCTTAATGAAATAGGGTCAGATTATTGTTTAAAAAAGAAAGGCGGGTTAAACCCCGCCTTTCTTTTTGATTCTTTTTCATTAGATCTACGATGGTATATTTTTAGTCTAAATTGATATTGATTCCTTTAAGAAAATGATTCGTTCCGTACTATATATTCTGTTATTATCAGTCACTATCTGCCAAACCACAGGTAAAATATCTGGCTTGGTTGTTGATAAAAGTAATGCGAGTGCATTGCCTGGAGCGAATGTTTATCTTGATGGCACGTCCTATGGAGCAGCTTCTGACGAAAATGGTCGTTTTAGCCTCATCAATATTCGTCCGGGCAAATACATTCTAAAGGCGGATATGATCGGATACAAATCTATAGTGATGCAAGAGGTGAATATCTCTGTTAATCGTACTCTTTCTTTAGATATTGAAATGGAAGAAACCGTCCTTGAAGGTGAGGTCGTTACTGTAGAAGTAAATAGACTAGCGCAAAAAAAAGATCAGACCGGTACCATAAAAAATATTTCAGGCGATGAGATCAATGCTCTCCCTGTAGAGAATGTTGGTGCAGTGGTCAATATGCAAGCTGGTGTTGTTAATGGTCATTTTAGAGGTGGTAGAAATACTGAGGTTACCTATATGATCGATGGAGTACAGGTAGATGAGGCATTTGGTGGGGGTAGTGCAACGGTTGAGATACAACCTGAAGCAGTTCAAGACTTGGAGGTTATCACAGGCACCTTCAACGCAGAATATGGGCGTGCAATGAGCGGTGTAGTTAACGTTGTTACTAAGGATGGCGGTCCAAAATTTGAAGGGTTTTATTCATTTGGCTTTTCATCTTTTTCTACAAACAACTCAGATATTTTTGTTGGCATATCTCCAGAAATCAATAATAGCCAAGATCTAAAATTTAATTTAGGCGGCCCTATTCTTGGAGATAAAGTAACTTTTTTTACAAACTTTAGATCACAAAGGAATCTTGGGCATCTGAATGGTTACCGCATTTTTCAAGTTGACGACTACTCAAATTTTTACTCAGATGACTCTTTGTTTTGGTATTCAGAAAAATCAGGTGATAGTAGCTATGTCCCAATGAACACTGGTGAGAACCTATCTGCTTTACTGAAGTTGAGTTTTAATTTTATTAAAGGAATACGATTTTCCACTCTCTTTTCTTACAGCAATGATGAATGGTTTGGCTATGACCATGGATTCAAATATAACCCAGATGGTAGGGCAGGCTCTTATAAAGAAACGTTATACGCAGCTTTTCAGCTTAACCATATGATCTCACAGAAACTTTTTTATGAATTTAAATACTCTAGTGTTGAAAATGATTTTGGTAACTATTTATATCATAACCCATTAGATGAAAGATATGTCCATGACCGGTATTTAGATAGTTATGGTCCAGGTTTTTTAACCGGAGGGCAATCGAAAGATCATACAATAAGAACAACTGTAGATCAAACATTAAAACTTGATGTTAACTGGCAGGCTAATCATAATCATAGTTTTAAATCAGGACTTCATTATTTTTCACATAGTTTGGGAAATGAATGGCATGCGATCAGAAATAAATTTCATAATACAGCGGATGACTCACTTTATGAGCCTGAGATCTTTGGAGATACTTCTGCTTATGCAGATGTATATTGGGTTAAGCCAAAAGAAGTAGCCTTCTATATACAGGATAAAATGGAATTTGATGACATGGTTATCAATATTGGAGCGCGTTATGACCAGTTCGATCCTGAAAGTGTTTATCCTTCCGATAGGAGAAATCCAGCAAACCAATTGATCTTGCCTGATTCGATGACAAGCAAATATCCACAAGCTCCTACCATAGAGCAGATCAGTCCAAGATTAGGTTTTGCTTATCAGTTGGGAAATCAGGCAGTGCTACATTTTAGTTATGGACACTTTTTTCAGATGCCTCCAATGTATGCAATGTATCAAAACCACAGTTTTTTAGTTGATCCCAATGATTATGTCACCCGTATGGGGAATACATTACTTGAGCCAGAAAAGACCATCACTTACGAAATAGGGCTTTGGCAAGAGTTGAGTAGACAAGCTAGCCTCGAGGTCGCTCTTTTTTATCGAGATATATATAATTTACTTACTACCAAGACCATTTCTACATACAACCAGGTTAAATATGGACTTTATTCAAATAAGGACTATGGCAATGCCAGAGGACTGGAGGTCAAGCTAGACCTGGGTCTTGGGGCAATAAAAAGTATAGTTAATTATACATTACAGTATACTAGAGGGAATGCAGATTCTCCTGGTCAGACCTTTGATCGAGCAGGTAATAACCAAGACCCTGTGAATAGATTTATACCTATGAGCTGGGATCAGCGTCATACACTTAACGGGTCATTAATGTATTTAACTGAAGATTTTGGCATTACCGTTACAGGATACTATAATTCGGGTTCCCCATATACTTTTTCTCCACAGTCAGAAAGTGTTTTATCAAGGATAAATCTATATCCTAACAATGATTACCGCCCTGAAAAATATTCAGTTGACGGAGCGCTATACCGCCATTTCAATTTAAGAGATGGTTTAAAAGCCACCTTGGAAGTAAATATCTACAATATCTTTGATAGACTCAATGAAGAGTGGGTCAATGGTGAGACCGGTAGAGCCTATACAGCTGTCATTCGAGAAACAGATATAGCTTCACATAGAAGTGATTTCAATGAATATGAAGACCGTATTAAAAATCCTTCAATGTACTCTTCTCCACGATCGATCAAAGTTGCGCTGGGAATCAATTTTTGATGAAACTCTCAAGATTAGTAATTCTATCTCTTAGTTTGTGCTCATCTTTCTTGATTGGTCAAGGTAAAGAATATGAAGGACCAGAAGACCCAGCTGGAGATCCCTCTGCTCAGCGAGAGGGCTATATGTCTGGTAATCGTGTACTTATATATTTTAAGAATACAACTGAATTATCGGATTGGCCTGCTGTCAATGCTTCCCGTTGGCCAAATAACACTAATGGTTTAAAGATGTTAGATGGGATAGGGCTTTTAGTAGGAGCGAAGGTCTACATCCAAGATGATAGTCTAGAAACTACAGTAGACACAATACCGCTTACAGAACTTGTTGACATATATACACAAGATAAACATACTCTATATTATTTGCAGACCAGTTACAGAGAAGAAATGGACCTTGACCCAACTGGAACCGTTGAGTGGGGTTTTTATCCTGTCTTCGGATATTTCAATGAATCTGGTGAGTATCCAGCTGTATCTAATGTGGAAAATTCCTGGCCAATAAATGGGTGGCCATCTACAGGTTTTGAGACCAAATGGCCTGGAGAATGGAATGGAAGGTTTGGTCGAGGTGTGACCTATGCTGACCAAGAATGTTACTATGTAGTTAATGATGCGCAAGATCTTGAGTATCTTGGCTCCGAGGATAATGTAAAATATTACCCGCGGCCAGGGAAGTATATTGGAGACTTCAAACCTGATGTGACAAAGCAACTGGGAGAACCTTGGGGGGGTCTTGGCCTTCGAGTTAGTGTCCGTGGATTTCAATGGAACAACCCCCAGGCTAGAGATGCGATCTTCTGGGAATACTCTATTGCAAATGTATCAGACTACGACCTTCGTGATGTTGCTTTTGGATACTGGGTAGATAATGGTATTGGAGCTGACAATGATGATGACCTTGGATATTTTGATATTGAGATCGATATGTCATATTCATGGGATATCAATGGTATAGGATTTGGTGGTCTACCAACAGGTGTCATGGGCTTTGCATATTTAGAAAGTCCTGGCCTTGCATATGATTATCAAGATAATGATGGAGATGGGCTGACCGATGAAAAAAGAGATAATGAGGCAATAGCAATTGTTGGCCCAACAGATGGAATCACGGATATTGACGCATTCCTTGAATATTACAAACTGGAGCTTGATGACCTTAGAGATCATTGGGATGCTGATGAAGATCAAGACTGGCAGGATGGTGAAGATCTTAACGGAGATGGAATCTATCAATTATCTGAAAATTATGGGGATGACATTGGTATTGATGGTGTCGGTCCTGGTGAATTAAACTATGAAGGGCCTGATGCTGATGGGTCTGAATGTAATCACAGACCAGATTTCACGGAAGGCGTTGGCTGTGAACCAAATTTTAACACAACAGATGTTTCTGAGTCAGATATGGTTGGACTGACCTCATTTCGCATGTTCCCAATTCCTAGTCATGCAGCATCGAATGAGACAGAATGGTTTAAGAATGATCAGGTGATGTGGGATATCATTGGGGGAGATACGCTAGAAGAGTTCGAAGGGAATATATCTAACCTTGTTGAAGTATTTGCTTCTGGACCATTCCCGCTATATCAGGGCCGTGTAGAGCGTATTTCTATGTCAGAGCTTCATTCTTATGATCCACTTGCAGGTTTGAATTCTGATGCCCACACAGCCCCAGCTCTTTATGAACTAAAACGTATTGTGCAGGTTATTTACGAGAAAGATTACCGATTTGCTCAGCCACCAGAAATGCCAACTCTTACTGCAACCGCTGGTGATGGAGAAATTATTTTGACCTGGGATGATATTGCCGATACTCGTACAAGAGACCCCTTTGTAGGGAATGTCAATGATTTCGAGGGTTATAAGGTCTATCGGTCTACTGACAAGTATATGGCTGATCCAGAGATCATTACAGATGGATATGGAACACCAATGTTCAAAAAACCGATCTATCAGTGTGATCTATTAAATGAGAATAGTGGTTTTACTGATTTTGGCTTGGTGAATGGAACAGGATATAATCTTGGTAATAATACAGGAATCAATCATATCTTTGTAGATAACACAGTGCAAAATGGTCGAACCTATTATTATG
>CAJVZI010000060.1 GCA_913020665.1 uncultured bacterium
CCATATGAAAGGGTATCCTGTTTGTTTTTGATTGCCCAACTCCATATTGATAGTTTGTTAGAAGGAAACCAGCGTAATCGGAATGCTTCCACACCATCTGTTTGTCCTGTGGGGTCTCTTAGGTCAATAGTATCAAACCAGGATAATGAACGTAAAATAAAAGAGGGTCCAAATACGATCTTCTGCAGTCCTAATCGAGTTTCTAATTTTTCATTTGAATATCGTACCCAGTAACGATGGTTAGATTCATTATTATAGAATAAAGAATCACCAGAATATATTCTATCTAATCGATGTGCAAACTCAAGATCAAGTAATTGGTTATTGCTTAGTTCTTTTGCAATTGAAATAAATGATATGTAGCCAAAGTTCGATTCAATGTTTGATTGACCTTTTGGTATATCATTGCTTGTTATCATGCTTGACCATAGCTGACCTTTTATCGATATGACACTATCTGAAGCCAGTATGATCTGTGATATCAATAATAATAAAAGAGAATGATAACTCTTCAAAAAAGCTTCTAACCTCTATTTGGGTTTGGAAGGACAAGGCAAAGAGCAGGAAGCAGTGTGATATCACAGAGCAATGCTACACCGATCATACTCGCAGATAATAATCCAAATTGATATGTTGGTAGAAATGCAGAAAATAATAGAACAGAAAAGCCTGCGACAAGGATAGTGGTAGTGATCATTAATGCTGAACCAGTATTGATTATAGTAGACTTTATTGCATCCACTCTGCTCATGCCTTGCCTCAATTCTTTTCTGTATCGCAGTAGGAAATGTAAGCTGTCATCAACTGCAATTCCAAGTGCAACAGCAAAGGTCATGGCGGTCGGTGGGCGAATAGAAATACCAAACCAGGCAATTGCCCCTAGTATAGTAAAGATCGGTATTAGATTTGTAACAAGACTTGCAAAAAGAATTGACCTTGCCCTAAACATCACGGCCATTACAATGCTAATAAAAAACAGTGCAAGACCAAGGCTATTTACAAGTGACTGTACTAGATAGTCATTGGTCCTCAATGCAACTACAGTTGTCCCAGTACATTCTATTGAAAGATATGGAGGAAATGATCTAGACAATGAATCCAATTTATTATATACTTTTTTCATTTCTGATGATGTTCTATTCTCGATCAACCCCGTTACCCTAAACACTGTTTTATCATCACTTATCAATCTGTTCCCTTGTTTTGATTGTTCTTGAGCAATACGTTCGATCATCTCATAGCTATAGATCTCATCGCCATTATCACCTCGAATACGTTTTATTGACCTTAATAGAGTTGATAATGAAAAAAATCTGCTTTCTTGCATTTCTGATTGAAGCAGAGATTCTACTTGGTCAAGATAGGGTAATATGTCTGTTTCAATATTCGGTTTATTTTTGTCTGGATCTATATGTATAAGCACTTCAAAAGGGAGAACGCCTCCAAAATATTTTTCGGTAAACTTCAGATCTTGATACAGTTTATTTTTTGGTCTTAGGTCATCCATAAGTGATGAGTCTGTAGATATATCTTTTATTTTATAGATCATTGTGAACGATATCAATAGAGGGATAATTATGAAAAGCCAGGGTTTTTTAGGGATTGTATTTGAAAGCCAGTATAATAAATAGGAAAAGGTGTATCTATTTTTTTCATTAAAGGCTCTGAAAAACATGATTCCTGCTGGCACCACCAAGATCGAAACAAACCATGCGATCATCACACCTAACGCAATTTCCAATCCAAATTCTTGCACGATCTTTATAGAAGTAGTAGTTAATGCAATAAAGCCAATCGCAGTTGTTAGGCTGGTCAAAAGAATCACTTTTGACATCTGTGTCATAGTAAGGAACATTGCTTTTTCAGGATCTGAATTATCTTTGGACATGTTCTCCCTAAATCGTGCTTGAATATGTATGGCATCACTAATTCCAATAATAAAAAGGAGTGTTGGGACCACGTATGTCATGATGTTTATCTCTAATCCTACAAGCCCCATAAATCCCAATAGCCATATAACGGTAATTATAACGGTCATTATAGGCAGTAGAACAAAAACCCAGCTTCGGAAGATATAGCTGAGAATCGATATAAGGATCAATGCTATTGGAGGTAAAAAGACAATATTGTCTCGAAGCATATATTTAACGTATTCAGTGCGTAAAACCGAGACACCAGAAAAGATCCAATCTGGAGACGTTTGCTCAGTGAAGATCTTTATTTTTTCTATTAGATCAGTACGGTCTTTATGATTATTTGCACGGTCTGATAGTGTGAGAATTATTGCACCATACTTTAGATCTTTGGATAAGACCCTTGCCCCAATTGAAGGGTCAGCTTGAATATATTTTAATTTCTGTAATACAGTGTCCTTATTCCATCGTGTATTTTCATTGTATAGATCGCCTATCCATGCATTTAGATCAATGTCACTTAGACTAAAAAGAGATAAGACATCCTTAACTTCAGTTAGTTCATCAATTTTGTATACCAATTCTTCAAGCTCTATATATAGGTCTTTTTGAAGAGCATCATAGGGCTCATAGATTATCGTGATAACATTATCTTCTCTTCCAAATGTGTCTCTAAATGAAAAATACCTTTCCACAGCAGGATCATTCTTTGAAAAAAGATGTTCAATTGTAAAATCAATTTTAAGATTTGGAATGAATAAAGCCCAGAGTACCGTTATCCCTCCTATAATTGTAAGAGTATTTTTGGGGTTAGACAGTATCCAGCGGAGTATCCGTTCAAGCATGATAAAAAAATGTTTATAGGTTAGAATGGCTTTAGCTAACTAATCATAATAGTTATAGTTTATATTTCGTTCTTTAACCAAATATCATACAGCTTTAATAGTTCACGGGTAATAGGGCCTGGATTTCCATTGTTGATTTGCGAGGAATTTACTTTTATAACTGGAATAATACCCGACCCGCTATTCGTTAAGAATAGCTCATCCGACCGCATAAGGTCAAATAGGTTTATTTCTTCAAATAGAACAGGAAATGGAGAATTAGATATAATGGTCTGTCGTGTTACTCCTGGTAGTACATCCGATCTCCGAGTAAAAAGGGTATTATCCTTAACCCAAAAAACATTACTTCGACTACCTTCTAATACTATACTTGCATCATTTATTAGTATAGCATCGAAGCAATTGTTTTTCTGCGCATCATAGTATGCGTCAAGACAGTCTTTATGGTCAGTTGTCTTTATATGAGGATCTTTCCTTAGAACAGTCACGGTCTTAGTTGATACACCATTATATATATTTTGATCAAGGTCAAGAGATGTCGTGTAAATAATTACCTTATTAGGTACCAATAAAATGCGTGCCCTTTGATCGGGGTCATTAAATTGATCAATAACTTCTTTGATCATTTTTTCAATTTCTTTACGAGTGAAATATATTTTTAGGTCAATCTTTTTTGCTGAATCAAATAGGCGGTCTAGATGTGGTTTAAGAAAAACGGGCTTATGCTCAAGTGTCCTAAAGGTCTCGTATAGGCCAGTCTCAAAATTAAAGAGGTTCGCGCCAGGCTGTAGTGCATTCGCCTCATAGCATTCCCAGTTTCCATTTACCAACGCTTTAATCATTAAGATCTTCTTTGACCTTCCCATCTTTTTTTAATTGCCGGTTTCTTTTCCACTCCAAGTATCCAAATCTCAGTGCTATAAATCCTGGTATTGCCCAAAAAAGAGAAGGGAAGACCATGTCTAACTGTCTCCTAAGAATGGTCTCCCATAAAAATATTAGTCCTAGGTATAATGAGATCATCCCACAGCCCATTGAGCACCCAAATGTTGCCATTCGTTTTCTATATAATTTTTTATCTATGATCTCATCTGGAATATCCTTTTCTAACTCTTCAGCGCTTATAGGGGATGTAAGATCTAATGATCTCAATTCGTTATGTAACTCAGCTAAAATACCGAGTGATGACTTAACATCGTTAACGGCTCCTCTTTTTTCTAGTTCATATGATACCATGATCTGGTTT
Source organism: uncultured bacterium (assembly GCA_913020665.1). Classification (GTDB taxonomy): domain Bacteria; phylum Fidelibacterota; class Marinisomatia; order Marinisomatales; family UBA1611; genus CACEUX01. The sequence goes on from CAJVZI010000060.1 coordinate 4,005, forward strand.
CCATCGAATTTCCAATTCCATTCACTATTCTTAGTTATGATAGCTCGTATTTTTTCATTAAATAAAGTTCGAATAGTTATTTTATTTTCTCCTTTAAGATCAAACATTTTTGAAAAATCCTCATCCGAGATAAAATTAATATCATCCTCATCAGGAATGATATTATCTAGCAATTCAATTGCGGGGCTCACCTCACATTCAGGCAGGTCAAGTTCCGATGATCTGTAATATAATAGCCTATAATCTTTATAATTATTCTTTCCTACTCTCACACGTTCATTTGATGTCATTATATATGGTTCTGCATTTTCTTCTGTAGCAATAATATTTGATAGATTAGGAAGACCTTGTTGGACCCATGATAGATAATATGACTTCAGTGAATCAGGGCTTTTTTTCAGTTCTGATTCTCCTCTGAACTTCCTAACAATATTCTTGTATGGTAGATAATGATCGTTCAATTTTTTATTGTAGACCATCCAAGAAAAATAATTCAAGTTCTTCTGGGGTAGAACAGAGATGCTCTTTATCCCTAATTCATTAGCAAGCTTGTTCACATTTTCATAGAGCTCAATATCTTTTTTCCCAATCTGTGATCTAGCCCAGTCTAGCATAGAAAAAGCGATGAGCATTATACAAGCACCTATGAACACAACGATCAGTGCCCCGAAAAAGATCAAATAAAAATAAAGAGAGCTCTGTTCCATATAAACCTTTTTTATCTAATGCTAGATGAATTCTATTTTACACTTTAGTAAAATTAAAATACTAAGAGAATAATCTTTTAAAGTGGTAGATGTTTCCAATGTAAGAACCTTGCAATTGTCGTAAAATTCCACTCATCAATTTGCATAGAATCAACCATTTATTAGTAGCAGGCCAATGCCGTCCAATCAATTAGATAAAACATATAGATCCAACTTAGTTGAAGATAAATGGTATGAGCATTGGATAGAACAGGATTATTTCACCGCTGATTCAAGTTCAGAGAAAGAACCTTACACTATTGTCATACCGCCTCCAAATGTGACAGGTATGCTTACAGTTGGACATGTTTTGAATAATACGATACAAGATATTCTGATTCGAAAAGCACGTATGGAAGGAAAAGAAGCGTGCTGGATTCCTGGCACAGACCATGCATCTATTGCTACGGAATCAAAGGTTGTGGCCATGCTCCATGAGAAAGGTATAAATAAAAATGATCTATCTCGCGAAGAATTCTTAGAGCATGCATGGGAATGGAAAGAAAAGTATGGTGGGATTATTATTCGGCAGCTCAAAAAATTGGGTTGTTCTTGCGACTGGTCGAGAGAACGGTTCACAATGGATGAAGGTTATACAAATGCGGTCCTAACTGCTTTTGTGGAGTTGTATAATAAAGGCCTGATATATAAAGGCCACCGTCTTGTTAACTGGTGCCCCATTTCAAGATCCGCTATCAGCGATGAAGAAGTGATTCATAAGGAAAAGCAGGGTTTCCTTTGGCATTTTCGTTATCCAATCACAAACTCTGATCAATACATTGTTGTTGCAACAACGCGCCCTGAAACAATGCTTGGTGATACAGCTGTTGCCATACATCCAGATGATGAACGATATAAAGACCTAGTTGGTAAAACGGTAGCCCTCCCATTGACGGGGAGGGAGATTCCTATTATTACAGACACATTTGTGGACCCTGAGTTTGGTACGGGCTGTGTAAAAGTAACTCCTGCCCATGACCCTAATGATTTTGCTATGGGAGAACGGCATGATCTTGAATTCATAAATATAATGAATGATGATGCCTCGCTTAATTCGAATGTCCCAGAAAAATACATTGGTCTATCTCGTGAAAATGCTCGTAAATCAGTTGTAGCTGACCTTGAGTCATTGGGATTGCTTGATAAAAAAGAAGATCATATAAACAACATAGGGTTTTCTGAAAGAGGGAATGTGCCGATTGAGTTTTATATGTCTGAACAATGGTACATGAAAATGTCTGACCTTGTTAAGCCTGCCCTTGAGGCAGTAAAAAATGGGAAGGTGAAATTTCATCCGAATCACTGGACCAAAACATATGATCACTGGATGGAAAATATTAGAGACTGGTGTATCAGTCGTCAACTATTATGGGGGCATCAGATACCTGTTTGGTATCATAAAGATGATAGGACAAATGTTCATGTTTCCGTAGAGGGGCCAAATGATCGCGAGAATTGGATCCAGGATAATGATGTATTAGATACATGGGCAAGTTCCTGGCTCTGGCCTATGGGTGTCCACTCTTGGCCCGATAAAGATGAGAATCTAAATAAATTTTATCCTACTAATACTCTTGTAACGGGGCCTGACATTATCTTTTTTTGGGTTGCGCGGATGATAATCACAGGCTATGAGTTCATGGATGAAGCACCATTCAAAGATGTTTATTTCACTTCTATTCTTAGAGACGAAACAGGAAAAAAATTGAGTAAGTCGCTGGGTAATTCGCCGGATCCTTTTGATCTGTTTGATGAGTTTGGGACTGATGCTGTACGTTTTGGGATCATGCTTATGGCTCCTCAAGGTCTTGATGTACTTTTTTCAAAAGATAGGCTTGAGATTGGTAGAAACTTTATGAATAAACTATGGAATGCATGCCGTTTTATCCAATTGAACCTTGATGACGGGTGGAATTTAGATGCTCAATTGGACCATGAAAATACTGACCTAGAATTACCAGAGAGGTGGATCATTAGCAGATTGTCAAATATGATTCAAGACTATAACGATCAATTAGAGCGTTTTCATTTTAACGAGGCTGCAAAAGATCTATATGAGTTTACTTGGAATGATTTTTGCGATTGGTATGTAGAGATCGCTAAAGATCGTTTTTATAGTGATGATAGGGAAAAAGCAGATATTGCTAGAGCTGTTGCCATAGAATGCATACGTACAGTGCTAACTCTCTTACATCCGTATTCACCGTTTATTACTGAAGAGCTTTGGTCTCATTTTAAGACTAAGGATTCTCCTGATCTGATTGTTACCCCTTGGATAAAAAAGGGTCCACTAAGAGATAAGGCTGCTGAAAATGATATGGATATACTAAAAGAGTTGGTAACATCTATTCGTTCGATTCGAAGTCGTATGAATGTAGCCCCTTCCACGTTCTGCGATCTCGTTATTAGGTGTAATGATGATCAAATATCCTTTATAGATAAACATACAAACCTTATAATCTCTTTAGCCAGAGTTGAAAATATATTCACTGGAACTGATATAGAAAAACCTGAACAATCTGCTACAGCTGTTTCAGCTGGGATGGAGCTATATATTCCACTTAAAGGATTAGTAGATTTAGAAGAAGAAAAGAATAGAATGGAGAAGCGTATCTCTGAAATTGAGCGTCTATTGAAGGCAATTGAGGGAAAATTATCCAATGAGAATTTTCTAGAGCGTGCGCCTGAATCAGTTGTTGAAAAAGAACGATCTAATCTTAAAAAACTAAATGAAGAACTAGAAAAAATAACAGTGAACCTGGAAGTGCTTAAATGAAAAATATCTTATCTATTCTCCTCTTTAATTTTATTATCTTAGCTGAGTCGGAGGATGCTACTTTGACAGTCTATAAGGATGGTACTGCAATGATAAAGCAACCAGTGGCCTGGTCTATTCCATCTGGTTATAGTTATGTAACGTGGAGCGCCCTTCCTACTGGTATCTATCGTGATACACCTTTTTTGAATATTGATGGAGTTGATGTTCTATCACAGAGATTCAATGATAATATTTTTACTGGTACGGATTTTTTTAAATCTTTAAGAGGGCAAGAGATTCAGGTTAAACCCAAAGATGGGAAACTGGTTAAAGGCACACTTCTAGAGATAAGTACAGCTTCTGTAACCGTATCAAATCAATCCGGAATAATATCCTTCAATAGAAATGAATTAGAATATCTTGGTAATAAAACAAATGAGCTTAGCCTACCCACATTTAATCCTTACCTATCTTGGGATCTAAAATCAAAATTAGATAAGATCATAAAAGGTGAGTTGGTATATAGAACAAAAAACTTTTCTTGGAATACTGTATATCGGTTAAAGGTTCTTAATGAGGAGAAGGGTGAGCTAATAGCGGAGGCAGTTATCTCTAATTCGTCCGATATGAGTTTTAACAATGCATCTTTAAAGCTAGTGGAAGGGACTCTTAATAAATATAAAGAAAAACGCCCAAGGCCTGAGCGTGCAAATAGACCGATGGCTATGGCTAAACAAAATGATGGTTTATCAATGATGGATAAAGATGAGCTAGGTGATTATCATATTTACTCTCTCAATGAAAAACATGATCTTGGAGCAAAAGAGAATATCACCGTCAGAATGTATGGACCTTTGGATGTGGGCTACTCAAAAAAATATGTTTTTGAAAATACTGAGCGTCGGCAGAAAGAAGAACCACTAGAGGTTCAATTGACGATGGAGAATACAGAATCAAATGGGCTTGGCATATCTTTACCGGGCGGAAAGATCGAGATGTACTCATTCAATAAAACCATTGGATTAGAATATATCGGCGCTGATAACATGGGCCAAGTTCCTAAGGGTCAATCTACAACATTAACATCTGGTCGTGCTTTTGACGTGATAGGAAATCGTAAAGTTTTAAATTATGATCGACAACGTAAGAGTGAAGAAGCTGTCATAGAGATAAAAGTGACAAATGCAAGAAATGAGGATATTGATGTTTTGTTGATCGAGCATATCAATGGGGATTGGATCATCAAAGATGAGTCTATTAATTACCAGAAAAAAGATGCTTCAACTGTTCATTTTCCACTTTCTCTAAATGCCAGTGAAACAAAGAGCGTTTACTATACATATCGGAAAGAATGGAAATAGGTCCCTTATAGGGTTTTAATTGAATCTTTCTGATCCTATTTCAAATCTAAAGGGGGTCGGGCCCCAACGACAAAAAGTACTTAATACTCAAGGGATTAGTTCGATTCATGACCTTTTATATTATTTTCCAAGAAGGCACCTCGATCGTACAATACTTACCCCAATAAAAGAGTTTCACAAGGGTGACAATGTAACTTTAATTGCCACTGTGGAGACCTTCGGTGAAAAATCCATACGAAGAGGAAGGATGTTTCAGGTTATTGTATCAGATGGTTCGGGGCTCTTAACATTGAATTGGTTCAACGGTGTTCGTTATGTAAAAGGACTTTTTAAAGTTGGGGAAAAATTAGCTATCAATGGTAAGGTTGAATGGTATAATGGTTTTTCCATGACTCATCCAGAATTTGAAAAACTTGAAAAAGACGAAGATCCAATCCAAACAGGTAAGGTGATTCCGATCTATCCCCTAACTCAGGAACTCAAATCAGCGGGTCTTGACCAGCGTAATTTTAGAAAAATGCTCAAAAGAGTTTTGGAATCTGGCATAGAGATTCCAGAGATAATGCCAAAAAGTATTTTATCAAGTAATGACCTGATCGAACTAAGTAAGGCAATCCATTTGATACATTTTTCAGATGGTCTGGATGAATTAGAATGTGCAATAAGGAGATTGAAATTTGATGAGCACTTTTTTCTACAATTATTATTAGCATTAAGAAAGAGCACGATCAAGTCTTATGG
>CAJVZI010000061.1 GCA_913020665.1 uncultured bacterium
TTTCAGATCAGTAATTTCTTTGGAGGATTTAAAACCAGCTTCTATAAGTGGGATAATGGTCTATACGTACCTGACACAGATTCTGAGATAGATACTGACAATAACTTTGATGGAATTGGTGATAACTGGGTCAATGGTGGTGTGAATGGACACCACTGGGGAGACTATGACAATGATGGAGACCTGGATTATGTACAAGGCGGATTTGACAATTCTTATGTTCGACATCTTGATGTATTCTATAATGATAACGGCGTCATGCGCCTTGATACAAATCAGGTCAATCTTGTCCCTATTAATCCTGCTATTGTCCAATGGGTAGACCTTAACCGCAATGGCAGATTAGATCTTGTGACCATTGGTGCCGATGAGACACAATCGCTAAGAATGCGTGTGTATTTAAACAACTCAAATCATATCCTCGTCCCTTCAATGACCTGGGAATCAGAGATATTTGGGGTGACTGCTGGAGCGATTGCATTTGGTGATTATAATAGTGATGGCTACGATGATTTTGCATTAACAGGGTTAAATGCTAATGATGAATTGATAACCTATGTGGTTGCAAATGGAATCAATACTTTCATTCCGACATATATTTTACAAGGTGTTTATTATGGGAAACCCGCATGGGGAGACTATGACGCAGATGGTGACCTAGATCTATTGATCACAGGACATTCTAGTACTGAAGGTCAATTGGGCTCTGCTCCCGTTACAGTAATCTATTATCAGGATGAAAATGGATTTTCTATAGACCAAACTCTTTCTATTGACAGCACCGGCATTAGTTTTTCCCAATGGGGTGACTATGATGCAGATGGTGACCTGGATCTATTCTTATCTGGTTTCAAAGCAAATCAGGATGTGGTTGCTCAAGTATATGATAATCTTGAATCACTTGAAAATCCAAATAAAGCACCTAATGCTCCATACTTATTGGATGATTCTAGTATAAACAATGATAGAGTTACTTTGACCTGGAGTGCTCCGGTAGACCCCAACAATGCTAATGGAGGCTCTACTCCAGAATTAGGGCTTCGTTATCAAATTCAAGTTGGATCTGATGAAGAGGATAATGAGCATGCTGTAAGTACTGGTCATTATGGTATTGGTGAGATCGGCTACCTTAATAGAGCCCAGAAGACCTTAAAGAATTTAGAAGAAGGTAATTATAGTTGGCGTGTGCGCGCTATCGATCACGGGCTTACCAGTTCAAACTGGTCCAATACAGAATACTTCTATATTGATGTGACCGCGCCTGCTGTGGATACCATTCGGGCAAACTATGTTTCTGACGACCAGATCATTCTTGTGGTCAAGTTCAAAGAGGATTTCTATCTCGATCTAAATACAGAGCCAACCGTTCTGGCCACGCATCCATATTATCCAGACCTAGGTGAGTCAGGGCCTGAAGATGATTCACTAGTAGTAGAAAAACAAAGTTTTAATGGCGACGAGTGGACAGGTGTTCTAATACTACCAGATGATTATAGTGGGAAGGCCGTCCAGATACATGTTTATGGCGCTCAAGATGATCGTCAGAATAAGATGCTTCCAACTTCTATATTCAAAACGCCTGAGAGTATTATTTCCCAGTATGGCGGAACTGCGATCAGCGAGGATGGCAATGTAAGCATACTTTTACCACAAAATGCCGTTACAGGTGATATTTCAATATCTATCACTGGACAAGATGTCCCTCCTGATACAAGCTCATTTATATACGAAGTAGACCGTGGAATAACGTATCTGATCTCAGATCTTTATGATATAAAACCATTTGAACAGTCACTTAACAAACCGGGCATCTTAAGGATCGCTTTTCCAGACAGTATATGTCTCGTTACAGAATCACTCAACCAATATTTCAACTTAGAACTTGAAGATGAAGAAACATGTATTGCACTTAATGGTGAATGGATCGCAATGCCAGATTCTGGTATGGTCCCATTTATTGGGATGGTTGATACGTCCATTTCCGGAGTATTACCTGTTTTAAAACTAGGCGGGTCACAAATATCGGTTAGTGGCAACCCATATATGCAGGTCCAAATAGACACACTTGGTACTTATGGTGCATTTGTCTCAATGGATTCTACTTTACTATCTGACTCATTGAATATTGAATCAATAGTATGCCAGCCAAGGATCTTTTCACCAGGAGGAAGTGGTTCCGTTTTCGAATTCACAGAAACAAATATAATCTATTCACTTGATCAAGTTGAAGAAGTAACGGCCAGAATTTTTAATCTTTCTGGTCGTCTCAAAAGAACACTAAGACCAGAATTCCCCTCCCAGTCTGGTCACCAGGTCATGAACTGGGACGGTAAGGATTCGAATGGAGATATCGTTCCTAGTGGACTTTATATAGTTACCCTGGAAAAAGATGATATTATTCTAAGAACTACTGTAGGCGTGCTTAACCGATGAAAAGAGTTCTATCCATTCTTTTCATGATCTCATTTGCTATTGGGCAGTATGATCAATTATTTATTGGAACACGTCCACTAAGTATGGGTGGGGCCTTTATCGCTGTTGCAGATGACGCCAATGCAATTACCTGGAATCCAGCTGGACTTCCGGGATTACGCAGGACAGAATTCACATCAACTTATGCAAACTTATACAACCTCGGGATTACTCAATCCTATATGGGTTTTGTAAAGCCATTTTCTGATCGCGTCGCACTTGGTTTTGATTGGTCCAGTGTAGGTTACGATGATAATGAACTTGCATATTCTGAGAATAAATTGAATTTTGCTGTCGGCGTACAACCAAATAAATTATTTTCATTTGGATTGAATCTTAAATACCTCATGCGTGATATGCTTTTGGATGAAGCCTCATATGGAAAAAGCTCTGGGGTCGGATATGATGCTGGCCTATTGATACAACCACTCAAGAATTTAAAAATGGGCTTAGGGCTATACGACCTTGGCGGGACATCTGTATCCTATAAGGATAAAACAACAGAGACCATTCTGGGACAGGCTTTTAAGCTTGGTATCAGCTATATGCCTATCAATGGCCTGACGATTGCAGGTGACCTTGGAGATCGGTTCCACCTAGGAGCTGAATATATAATCGCAAGCCGTGTTAGCTTGCGTGCTGGTGTACAACAAGATATGAGTGGTGATGAAAAGATCATGGTCCCATCAGCAGGCCTTTCTATAAAGTTCAAGAGTATCGTTATGGAATATGGATATGAAAGCCATCCATATTTAGAACCAACACACCGTGTATCATTTGCACTACAACTCAGCCCAGCAGTAGTAAGTATTACAAAAACGACCATATCTCATAATCCAATTTTTCGTTCCCTTCATCGATACTATGAATCAGAACCATTTGTAAAAGTTGGTCTTAAAAATATATCTGATGCAGATCTACCGGTCAATGTATCCTTATTTGTTCCCACTATGATGGATAATCCACACTCTGAGTCTGTTACTTTACCTCCGAAATCAGATGAAGAATATGAAATTGGGGTATCCTTTAGTAGTGATGTCCTGACATCAAAGAAAGCAACCTTTGATAATCTGGTACAGCCAGAAGTAAAAGTAAGCTATAAGCAAGGTGGGGAAGAAAAACTTGCCCAGAAAAAGATGGAATCCTCCTACGTACTTGGTAAAGGGAAACTTACCTGGAGTAATCCAGATATGATCGCATGTTACGTCACGCCTGCAGATGCTGTTGTGGACAAATTCTCTAGAAACTATATCCAGTATTATACACCTGTCTTAAATGATTACTTTGGTAGAAGCAATCTGGGGCGTGGGATAATACTTTATGATGCATTAGGCACCCATGGACTAGTATATAACATTGACCTTGAAACACCATTCTTAGATATAGCAGATGATAAATCGGCCTTTGATACAGTAAAATATCCAGGCGATATGTTGAGAGATAAGATCGGTGATTGTGATGACCTCACCGCACTTTATGGATCGCTATTAGCAAACCTTGGTATCGAGACCATGTTCCTAGATGTCTTTAAGCCTGGTGCAGGACATATTTTTCTGATGTTTGATAGTGGAGTAAAACCTGATGATGTGAGTAAATATTTTCTTGATGAGAATGAGGTTGTAGTGCTTAATGATAAAGTATGGATACCGATCGAAGCTACTCTCGTTGGAAAACCATTTTTCTCTGCGTGGAAACAAGGGGCGCTAAAATATAATGAAATGAAAGCTGAGAACTATGTGAATACAATATCTGTCAAAGAGGCATCTGCAAAATATTTGGCCGGTTCACATATAACGCCTGACATGCCTATGCCAACGATTGATGGTATCAATGACCTTTTGAAAGAAGATATCAAACAATATGGGATGTGGCTGGAACAGATCGTTTATAATTCTGTTGGAAGTAGATTGATCGCGGCAGAAGATTATTATGATGCTGGTGTTAAATACATGGAATTCAAACGATTCAAAGAAGCCGTGGAAATGCTTGAAACAGCAATAAATATGAAGCCTGTTTTCCCTGATGCGATCAATACTCTGGGTGTTTGTTATACAAAGTTAGAAGAATATGCCAAGGCCATTGAATTTTATGAAGAGGCACTACAACAAGCAGGTGAACATGCAGGCTATATGCTAAACATAGCGATCACACAATTCATGTTGGGTAATAAAGGACTTGCTAAACAAAAATATGATGAAGTGGTAATGATCGACCCTATGTTTGAAGGAAAACTAGATAAAGTTTTTGGAGCTGCAAAAGCAAGCATAGCAGGAACATCAGAAGGACCAAAACTAAAAATATCAGCAGATCTTGAAGCTGAGCTTGCAGAGGGATCCACAAAAGGCCTTGTAGAAGTAAAAGAAGCGCCTAAAAACGTAGAACCTGAAGATATCAAGAAGGTGAATTTTAGAAAAAGAAGGGCACGTAGTGATAATACTGTTGGTGTAACCTTTGCCCGACTAGGTAATTATTCCATGGCGATCGATTATTTTAAAAAGGCGATTGCAAATGATTCTGAAGAAATGGATTATAAGGTAAATCTCGCAGTTGCTCTATATAGAATGTACAGGTATGATGAGGCCATGGGATATTATGAAGAAGTTAAAAAAGCCAAGCCTGAACTTGTTACTCAGTTGGACTTTATTGAGAGTATGGGCGAGAACACACCAAAGTTTGATAAATTTGATTAAATTGTAGTAACTTTACCACACAATGAAGAAAAAATTTATTATTATACCATTATTTATAGCTCTTGGTACTATATGGGCACAAGATGATGATCTTGACCTTGATATGGATGCCATGTGGGATAACACCGTATGGAATGAGATCGAAGATGTTGCTGATGCTGGTTATGAAGTAGAAAAAGTAACAGCTGTTGCGGGTGTGCGTGGTGCAGAGGCCGAAGATGAAGCATTACATCACTTATACTATAGACAGTCAATGAAAGGGCCAAGTAAGGTAGAACTAAATAAGGCCTTAGGCAAATTGATCAATACACTTACTGCATTGAAAGAAAAAGATCCTTCTCACGCAAAGATCCCTGAGGTTACCCACTATGTAATACAGATCTACAAAAAACTTGAGGATAACTCAAAAGCAAAGGAATATGAACAAGAATTACTTGCTGTAGCGCCTGAATCAAAGTGGGCAAAGTTTTACAAATAAACTCATATTTTATGTAATAAAAAAGCTCCATCAGGAGCTTTTTTTATTTATTTGAAGACCCGTTTATTCCCTTCTGGATCTACGAGGATCCATCCTCCACCTGGTACCTCGCTTCGTACAATCCCCTCTCCTTTTACAGAGCCATCAGGAAACCAAAATTTTGCTCTACCTCTTGGTACACCATTGACATAGCCGATCTCCATTTCTTTTCTACCGTTCTCATACCATTGTGTCCAAGTACCGTTCTCTTTTCCTTCATTATACTTGATCTTTAACGCCTTTTTACCATTCCAATGCCACTCCGTGTACCATCCATCAGGGTCACCATTAATAAATTTGGCTTTCAAGGATTTCTGGCCATTTTCATACCACTCAGTATATTTACCATGTTCTTTCCCATCAATATAAAAACCCATTATGGATTTATTTCCATTTTCATACCATTCTTTATAGTCGTCTATATATTTATCTTGATCAAAAGTAGCGATCAACTCTCTATGTCGTTTATGACCGTCATCGTACCATTGTTCAAATTTTCCATGTTTCTTTCCTTCTTCGAAATGACCGATCATGATAGGTTCACCGATCTGATTTAGGGTCTGCCATAGACCATGTTTTATACCATCTTTAAATTCACCCGCAAGCATACCTATATCTAATTGTTTTATAGCAGGACCTGTATAAGGGATATTATCAAGGTAATATACACCTGCTAGAGAATCTAAATACCCCCACTCTACTGCTTTGACATTGTCATTACCATTTAAATGAACAAGGGATAAAAGGATAATTAATAATTTATTTTTGTAGTTCAACGTAATATTCAATTCTTTTGTATGACGAATGCAGAAGTTAAAAAAAATAGATAATTTTACTATAAATAAAAAAGGGAGCTTAAAAGCTCCCTTTTTTAAAATGAAGAACATCTTATTTTAACAAGATCATCTTTTTAAGACTCCGATAGTTCTCACTCTGCAGAATATAAATATATACACCTGCTGATACTGGAGAGCCGGATTGGTTGGTACCATCCCATTGAATAAAATGATAACCAGCAGATACATTCCTATTTACTAATGTGCGAATTTGACGTCCCATCATATCATAGATCAAAATAGACACATTGCCATCCTCAGGGATATCATACCTCAGTGTGGTGGTTGGATTGAAAGGATTAGGATAATTCTGATGCATGACAAATTCATCAGGCAATCCATGTATCTCTTCTAAAGTTAAAAGTGTGACACTAACAGCCTCTGAAGGGACTCCCTCATTTTCATGTATATCAACAGCTGTGACAACATAATAGTATTCTCCAATATCCGTTACATCATCAGAATAGACCGGTTCATCACTTTCACCAAGAAAATAACTTTCATCAATATTGAAGTCTGGAACATTTGCTCGGTATACATTATAATGGGAAAGATCATTCGCACCTGATATATCCCAATTTAAAGTGACAATGCCATCATCCAAGGTAGCATTAAGTCCTGTTAGCATTCCTGGAACAATATTATCAACGGAATACCCTGAAGATGGTTCACTTTCAAAATTTCCTTCATCCATATTTGCAACTACACGAAATGTTGTCATTCCATCATTATTACTTGTTGAATCAGAAAGTGTGGTTGCCTCTACAACATATACATTGCTGGCATAGGCGCCCACAGAATTCAGCCCTACCCATTGTTCACCATCTAAACGTTCGATCGTATACATTTCTGTCCGACCCAAACCATCCGTATCAAATATTGATCTTTCAAAAGTAATATATACTCTTCCTCCCTGATCACTAGGAATATCTTCAATACTTACTATACTAGCGGATGCTTGGATCGTACCAGAACAACCAAAACCAAGTGCTCCCATAGGTTCTCCCCAACTGGTCACTGCAGGTGACATCTCATCAATAGAGAAATTGCCAGTACTTGGGTCACAATAGAATGGAGGACTGTGGATCACATTAGAGAATTGTACATATGATAGTGTATCTGCAAAAGCTCCATTTGGTCCACCTTGAAGAGTACTCTCACTCAAATAGAGGCTGCTACCATTATTATCCCATTGCACTGCAGCTAAAGAATTCTGTCCTTGGTTACCCCAAACAATGGAACCATGCAGATCTGCGTATGATCCACCACCAACTGATAATGCACTACCATATGCAGCAACATTTCCAGCAAAGGTACAAAAGTTGAAATTCATATTAGATCCGGTCCAAACAGAGAATCCACCTGAATTGGAATTCCCGCCTGCAAGGTTCGCATGGTTATTAACGATTAAGCAACGATCCATGTAACCACTAGCTCCTTGTGAAAAACCACCTGCTGCTGCATAGCTCTGAGATTCATTTCCAATAAAAGAACTATTGAATATAGAAGCATAAGTATTACCTCGAACTCTTAGACCAACATAATACTCACCCGAATTCTGAAAGAATACAACGCTATCCATATATACATCCATGTAGGCACTATTTGAAGTCCCTAGGAATGCACCTGCCCCAGCGCGCGCACTATTACCCATAAAAAGTGTATTTGAAACTGAGACCATCGTACTAGACAATGAATCGTAACTGCTGACCTTCATTGCACCACCATCAAAATTATTTGTGCTATTATTTATGAACCTACAGCTATCAAGCATTACATTAGAATTCGTTGCAAATAAGGCACCACCCTCAGACTCAGCTGTATTACCTATGAAAAGATTATCACCCATCATTAGAGTGCCTCTGTTTATATAAACGGCGCCACCATTCACATCAGCATATCCATTCGTAAAGGTAAAACCACCCACTAACCAGTCTCCTTGTATGATCTCAAGGATAGTTCCTTGTCCATTACCATTAATGACCGTTGAGTCTGAACCAGCAAAACCAAACATTGATCCTGACATATTATAAGTACTGATATTCTCATTATAGACGCCTGGCCCCACTAAAACCATATCACCACTATTCATTTCGCTAAAAGCATGTCCAATTGTTGCATATGGACTTTCAAATGAACCATCTCCTGTGGAATCGCTGCCTACTCCAGTCCATACTAATAGCATGCTTGGTCCCAATGGAGGTTCGGCTGGAGTTCTCCAGTAACTAAATCCACCACCATTATTACCAGCTGTCCAACTTTCCATATGGATATCGTAGAAAAGATTCTCTTCTACACACCATAATGAAATGGTCTGATTCACCACACTTGGTGGTGAATAATTCACTGCTTCAACCCATTCCATATAATCTGCAGTTGTGGATTGATCAGTTGGCATGGGCGACCATAATGTAGCAGCTGGACCATTGCCATTGTATCCATCTTCAAGATATGGGTTAAATAGACCTTGGTTGTCTGCCCGTGTGATCGCTACCGAACCAGTGATATGGTCCCAGTTATCCGGATCTGTAACATCGGCATAGTCTTCCTTCATAAAATAAACTGAACTATCATCATCAACATCATTAAATACAACTTCTACAATAAATGATCTTTGAATGTCATTAGGAAGATCGTTCCATAATCCATCATTTGTCCTAAGCTCAACATAATGTTCATTGCCTCCAGAGTTATTAGGCTCACCACCGTTCCAATTGGTATAGACCACTTCTTCACCGGTGACCCATTGCCAGCTACCCTCCTGCTGTTCATCCGTAAGACCGATCCAGACCCCTCCAGTATTAAGGGTATCAGTAGCATACCGAATAAAACTATTTTCCTGTTGAGATGTTATGGTTGCCATATATAATTCAACACCTTCACCAGCTTGAACAGTGTCAGTGAAAGTAAGTGCATCATGCCATGAGACCGTATCGTGTGATCCATAGTAATGATGACCTTCAAATTCACCTAAATACTCAAATCC
>CAJVZI010000062.1 GCA_913020665.1 uncultured bacterium
TTATTAAAAGATTACCATCAAGATCAGCAACATCTACTTCACCGGCGAGATGGGATGCTGCAGTGATTCCAATAGAGGTCTCTACCATACAACCAAGCATTATCTTCAAATCAAATTGTCTTGCAAGTATGATCATTTTTTTACCCTCTTCTAAAGAACCACATTTCATTAGTTTAATATTAATTCCATCAAATGCTTCTTTTATATCATAGATATCATTTGAAGACACACTATTCTCATCTGCATATATATCTAGTGGTGAGTTATCCTTTAATATTTTTGTTTGTTCTAATTTGCTTGCTGGAAAAGGCTGTTCCACAAATTCAATATTTTGCTCTGCTAACCAATTGCACATTTTAAGTGCATTGTCATAATCCCATCCCTCATTTGCATCTACACGAATTAGTTTATCGGTAAGCTTCCTTATTTCTTTAATGATCTCTTTATCATTGTTAGGTGTTCCAAGCTTCACTTTGAGTATTGAATAAGGTTCAGCTTCCTCTACTTTTTGTCCTATTTCATCAAGATCACCAATTGCAATAGTATAGCTGGTCAAAGGTAAATTTGAATTATCAATAGAAAGCAACTCAGATATTGGCTTTTGTTTTTTTTGCCCCCACCAGTCCCATAATGCCATACTAAATGCAGCCTCTAATGCCTTTATGCCTTCACATTGAGGTAAAATGTGATTCCAGATCATTTCGCGATCCAAACAATTATCTGGTAAAGTAACTTTATTTCTTAGAACAGATAAGATCCTATCGGAAGATTCATTATATCTTATTGACGGAGCTGCTTCACCCCTTCCAATAAATTCACCATCAATTAAAAATATAATTATAATGTCATACCAATCGTTTTTACTTCTTGATATACCAAACGTATGATTCAAATGAATCCTATAAACTGTATAGCCTAATTCCACTTATTGATCTCTTTTTCAATTTCATCTATATATTCTTCTTTATTATATCGTACTATATCTGTAACGGGCAAATTATATTCTGCCTTATAAGATTCAATTGTTTTTTTAGCCCGGATATCATCAAGTTTAAGTGTTAATAGATTAATGCCTAAAAACTTCGCTTCTTTAAATGGTCTTAATAGATCTATATGCATATCCATGAGAGCCCCAAGATCAGGTATTGGATGATCTGCAGCATCTATAGTACGACCTGGTTCATGTGTTAGAATCAAAAAATCAGGCATGCAACCATGTAATAGACCAAGGGTCACACCAGAATAAAACATATTATTCAACGCCCCTTGACCTTCTACAATTGCAAGATCTGTATCCTTAGGTAATCTGTCCAAGCAATATTCTATTTCACCTGCCATAAAATCAGATACAACCGCGTCTATGGGAACCCCGCCCCCAGAAAGTAATATTCCAGTTTGGCCTGTTCCTACAAACTTTACGTTTTTATTTTTTTTCTTTAATGATTCTGTAATTTCCCAAGCAACTGTCATTTTTCCTGTATCACAATCAGAGCCAACAATAAGAATGACTGGAAACCTTCGATCTTTCCAAGTACCCTTAGGAAATTTGGGTGGAAATGGAGGCTTTCTTAGATCAGTGAGCGTTACACTATTATCTTTGGCTCTTTTTACTAATTCAATGTCATCATTTAATAAAAAATGCATTCCACTGATAATATTGCAACCACTATCAATAGCATGTTTAATTTCGATTAATTCCTTTGATTCTAAGGTGCCTCCTTGCGGAGCACTGCCTATAACAAGATGGCTTGGTGAAAAATCTGTTGTTTCTTTGAAACTTGACACACAAGGGATATGCCCTCCCCACCCTAAGACTTGATTTGCGGTTTTTCCTGCTTTATCTGGGTCTATTATTGCAACGACTTTGTCATTGCAATACCGAATTAACATATTACCAGTTTTACTATGAATATAATTGAAAGACCCAATCGCTAGAATAACATAACGAGGCATTTAATTCCTGAAATTTGCTTCCCTTTTTTCGACAAATGCATCTAGGCCTTCGTTCGTTTCATCTGTACCAAACCTTTTACTGAATGCCTCTACTTCAAGGTTTAGACCATCGATCAATGAATGTCCAGCTGATTCATTTATACAACGTAAGGATTCTGCTATGGAATCAGGTCCATTCCCCAAAATGGTATTTGCAAAATTTTTGGTTTCTTCCATTAGCTTGTCTTGTTCAAATACTTTATTTGCTAAACCAATACGAAATGCTTCTTGGGCATTGATCATATGTCCACCAATGATCAATTCTGTAGCATTACCTTTACCAATTATCCTAGGAAGTCTTTGAGTACCTCCCCAACCAGGAATAAGGCCGAGCTTAACCTCTGGCTGAGCAAAGAATGCATTATCACTAGCAAAACGCAAATGACATGCTATCGCTATCTCACATCCGCCGCCCAATGCAAATCCATTCACAGCAGCAATGATAGGTTTTGGTGAATCTTCTATTGTCATGGTTACTTCTTGTCCTAGCTTGGCAAAGTTAACAGCACCCTTTACATCTAGGTCCTGCATCACCTTTATGTCAGCACCCGCTATAAAGGCTTTATCGCCAGCACCTGTAAGAATGATCACTCCTATATTTTGGTCGCTTATGCAAGTTTTTATAGCCTGATCTAATTCTCTCAATATATCAGGATTCATTGCATTTAGCGCATCTTGCCTATCAATCATTAAAATACAAATTTGATCAATAACTTTCTTATTAATATGCATTTTTTATTGCTTCCTTATTTCCAATATGTTCTACTAAATAGTACTATTACGGTAAATATTTCAAGTCTTCCTAGAAGCATACAAAACGATAGGATCCATTTCCCCGGATCTGGCAGTAATGCATAATTATCAGTGGGCCCAAATTCACCTAGCGCAGGACCAATATTTCCCATAGCAGAGGCTGCAGCGCCAATAGAAGATTCAATATCTAGTCCCATTGTTGAAAGTAGAATAGTTGATATAATAAATGCTGACATGAAAAATAGAAAAAACCCCAGTGTGTTTCTTACTACATCTTCTTTAATAAGCTGTTTTCCAATTTTAACAGGGAGCAATGCTCTCGCGTGTAACATACGACGAGTCTCCAGTGCAGCATATTTTACCAATAGTAACACGCGAATCACTTTCATGCCTCCTGTAGTTGAACCCCCCATGCCTCCAATAAACATTAAGACTAATAATATCACTTGAAGAAATATAGGCCAGAGTTCATAATCCCCTAGCACATAACCAGTACCAGTTAGTATTGCTATTGTTCCAAATAACGATTCTCTCAGAAATACATCCGAAAAAGTATTTGCCTGATATGATAGCGTTAACAAAATAATTGACGAAACAAAAACTATAATAAACAGATATACTAAAAATTCAATATCTTTAAGATATGCTTTTATATTACCATTAATAGCCCTGAAATGAAGAGAAAAATTGATTCCCGCTAAGAACATGAAAAAGATTATTATATAATGAATCAGGGGACTATTATAATAGGCTATGCTTGCATTTTTAGTTGAGAAACCTCCAGTGGGCATAGTAGTAAATGCATGGCATATTGCATCAAAGGTTTCCATACCCGCAATTCTCAAAGCGATCATTTCTACTAAAGTTATACCTACATAAATGATCCATAAATACTTTGCTGTCTCTTTTACGCGTGGTTTGATCTTATCTGCAACAGGCCCTGGGACTTCCGCCTTGAAAAGCTGTACACCTCCAACACCTAAAAGTGGCAATATAGCTATGTAAAACACTATAATACCCATACCCCCTATCCATTGAATAAAGCTACGCCAGAATAGGATTCCATGGGGCAAACTTTCTATTCCATTTTCAAGATGGGGCATTGTTGATATATTACCTAAAATACTTGCACCCGTTGTCGTAACACCTGACATAGATTCAAAAAATGCATCTGTGATATTTGGAATTGAACCAGAAAGATAAAAAGGTAAAGAACCTATGACTGCCGTAGTGATCCATGAAAATGTTACAATGGCAAATCCATCTCTATTCGTTAAACTGCGGTTATAGCGAGTGAGATACCACAATGGTGATCCAATAGTTATACAAACTAAAAAAGAGTATAAAAATCCATTGAAATCATTTTCCCCTAAAACCCAAGATATGAGCATAGGGATGATCATCGTGAATCCTAATATTGAAAGAAGTGCACCAATGGTATTAAAAAGGGGCTTGAACCTCATTTCATAAATAGTTTTTTTACTTTACTTATGGCCTTTGGCTTTGCAAATACCAAAGCTGTATCATCTTCAGTTAACATGGATGTACCATGTGCGATTCTTATTTTCCCATGATGGTTTATCATACCAACAATACAATCTTTTGGTAGATCTAGGTCTTTCAATGGACGCTGAGTGATTGGACTATTGGTTTCAGGCTGGAACTCAATCACATCTACCTCTATTTCATCAAAAGTAATAACTGGAATTTCGGTCATATCCGTATGTAGCTCACGAAGGATCGCATTTACGGTTGAAAGATTCTTACTGATAACTGCACCTGCACCTATTTCTTGAATGGTCGGTATATATTCGGTTGTTGAAACATGTATTATACTTTGTTTTGCACCAAGGTGTTTAGCAAGCAGACCCGCAATTAAATTTGTTTTTTCATTTTCAGTAACACAAATAAAACTATCTACATTCTGAATATTCTCCGATTTTAAAAATTCTATATCAGCACCATCTCCGTAAATGATCATTGATTCATCGATCGAGTGAGATATTTGACCCGCTTTTGGTCGGTTATAATCCACAAGACGAACATTAATAGATTCACTGGGCAATGATTGAGCTAAAGATCTTCCAATTTTACTTCCACCAACTATCATAACTCTTTTTGTTGTCGTCACCTTCTTACATAATAGATCCATGAGATTTTGAATATCTTCTGTTTTAATAACAAAATACCCAATATCTCCTTCTTGAAAAGTAAATTCTGCCGAAGGAACAATTGTTTCCTGCCCTCTTAGTACAGCGATAACACTAAAACGAAAATAACTATTATTTCTAGCAATTTGGCCCAATGGGTGACCGTTCAAATTTTTACAATCCTTGTCAATAGTCAGTCCTAACATTGTCAATCTACCAGCTTCGAAGTCCATTACCTGTACAGCATAAGGATGTTTTACCAGTCTCATTATCTCTTCGCATGCTGCTTTTTCAGGGTGTATGACAATATCTACGCCAAATTTCTCTGGGCGAATAATGGAATCTTGTGTTGTATACTGTTGATTTCTGAGGCGAGCGATAATCGTGTTTGCACCTAGTTTATGTGCCTGCTGAGATGCTATTAGGTTGACTTCATCAACCCGTGTAAGGGATAATACATAATCAGCATCACCTACTTTTGCTTCATTTAAGGTATTCGGACTTGCACCGTTTCCCTCTACAACAATGACGTCTAGGTTTTCTGAAGCGCGTCTACATTTTATGGGGTCAATATCAATGACCGTGATATCATAGTCTTCTTCACTTAATGCTTTAGCTACATGGAACCCTACCTCTCCACCACCTATAATAACAACTTTCATAATTCAGTACTCATTTGATAATTGATAAAATTACTTCATTTCATAATAAAGTAAACAATTTATCCAGGTGAATTATCTCTGATTATATTTGCACCAAGAGCGCGAAATTTCTCTTCAATTTTCTCATAACCCCTATCGATATGATAAATTCGACTAACAGTTGTTTGACCTTTAGCTATAAGTCCTGCAATGATCAATGAAGCACTTGCTCTTATATCAGTAGACATAACAGGTGCACCAATCAGTTCATTTACACCTCTAACAAAAGCAGTATTGTTATCAGACTTGATATTAGCTCCAAAACGGTTTAGTTCTGGTATATGACTAAAACGATCATGGTAAACTGTATCGGTAATTACAGAAGAGCCGCTAGCGACTGTCATCAAAGCTACCCATTGTGCCTGTAGGTCAGTAGCAAAGCCTGGATAAACTGCGGTCGTCATATCCACTGGTTTAAGATTATCTGCTGGATTTATTCTGATAGAGTTGGCTGAAGTGTGAATGCCACAACCAGCTTCTTTAAGTTTTAATAATAAAGAATCCAGATGAGAAGGGTTCACATTAGTTAGTTCTATTTCCCCAAGTAATCCTCCAGCAATTAAAAAGGTGCCAGCCTCGATCCTGTCTGGGATAACCTCAATGTCTGCAGCATGAAGTGAATCCACACCATCAATAATAATACGTGTAGAACCAATTCCTTGAATAGATGCGCCCATAGTATTTAAATATTCACATAGTTGTACTATTTCAGGTTCTCTTGCTGCATTTTCTATAACAGTTGTTCCTTCTGCAGTAGCTGCAGCCATTACAATATTTCCTGTTGCACCCACTGAAGGGAACTCAAAACTTATCTTCGCACCCTTTAATCTTTTTGCCTCAGCCATTATATATCCACTACTCAAAGTGATCTTAGCTCCTAATTTTTCCAGTCCTTTCAAATGGAAATCAACTGGTCGTGGTCCCCAGGCACATCCACCTGGCAATGACACTTTGACCGAACCAAAACGGGCCAGTAGTGGGCCTAAAACATAGAATGAGGCACGCATAGTTTTAACAAGGTCATAAGGAGCTTCAGGATTGTCTACGCTGGAACCATCTATTTTAAGAGATCCTTTTTCAAATGAGCACTTTGCACCTACGATCTCCATTAGTTTGATCATTGTACGCGTGTCTCTGAGATCTGGTACTCGATCTATCCTGCTGATGCCATCTGCCATAAGAGCTGCTGTCATAATAGGTAAAACGGCATTTTTTGCACCACTGATACTTACCGTACCAGATAAAGGATTTTGACCTTCTATAATTATTTTATCCATTATGCATTAACTAGATCTGTGCCAATAAAAAGATCTTTGATTACCTTTGAGCTTTCAACTTTATCCAAATATTTCACACCTACCTGTGTGTGCCCATCTTTTATGTACTTAACAATATGGAGATGATTATCCGCTTTCATCGCAATTTGCGATAGATGTGTTATGCAAATAACTTGTTTATTCTTTGAAAGGTCTACAAGATGCTTTGCAACCTGTTCTGCCGCATGCCCCGATATTCCGGAATCGATCTCATCAAAAACAAGGGTTTCAACTGGGTCTTTATCTTGGAAAATAGTTTTTATCGCAAGCATGATCCTGGATATCTCACCACCAGATGCGATAGAAGCTAAAGGCTTTGTCGGTTCGCCTTTATTTGCAGAAAGATAAAATTCAATATTATCAATCCCTTGAGGATTAGCATGGAATAGTTTATTATCAAATTTTACAAACCCATCTTGGCTTTCTTCTTGCTTGATCAGTATCTCAAATCGTGAACCTGGCATATTCAAATCAGACATGGCCCTCTCAATATTATTTGCCAATTTTTTTGCATACAAAACTCTGTTCTTATGCACCAAAATAGCTTTTTCAGAAAAAATCTTCTCTTTTTCTTCGATCGTATTCAATAACTCTTTTTCAGAGTTTTGGGGGTCATTAATTGAAGACATCTCTTGAATAATATTATCTTTCGTTTCTAAGACAGCCTCGATTGAACCTCCATACTTCCTTTTCAATGATTCAATTGCATTCATACGTTGTTCTAAAGAATTCAATTCATCAGGATCGAATTCAAGACTCATTAGCTCAAATGATATTTGAGAGCCTGCTTCTTGAAGATTAAGCACAGACTCTTTGAAAAGATTGCTTATCTGGCTAAAACTTGAATCATATTTTTCAATTTTATTCAATTCTTGTTGCAATGCAACTATTTGGTCAATCAATGATACGTCATTATCAACTAAATGACCTTTAAGGGCTTGTAGTATTTTTAATATCTCCTCAATATGACTCAATTTTTTGTATGAACGGTGTAATTGAGCATCCTCATCCATTGAGGGATCAACTACATTAATTTCATTTAACTGAAACTTTAAGAGATCAAGGCGATCTTTTTTATCCTTTGCAGATCTCTGTACTTGCTCTAATGTTGTATTTAGTTCAATTAATTCTAAATATATCTTTTTTAGAAAAGAGACTTCCTCTATGTGACCACAGTAATGATCTAAATAATTTAATTGACTAGTTTTATCTAAAATTAATTGTTGGTCATGCTGACCATGGAAATCAACACGTAGCTGATTTTCTTTTTTTAGATCAATAATTGAAACAGGCTCATCGTTCATGTATGCCTTTGTTCGCCCATTGCTTGATATCAAGCGCCGTATATCGCCATCTAAGAATCCCGCCTGTATTACCGCTC